>CAITLX010000556.1 GCA_903893335.1 uncultured delta proteobacterium
CCGCGTCGTCGCGCTCGGAGGGCCCGAGCGCCCGGCGGGCGGCGGCCGCGCGCGCCCCTCGCCCGCGCAGCTCGACGCGCTCGCGCGCCCGTACGTCGAGGGCACCGTCGTGCTCGGCGGGGCCGAGGCCGGCACGCAGCACGCCGGGTACGCGGGGCTGCTCTGCGCGCACGTGACCGCGCGGGGCAGGTGGGCCGCGTCGCTCCGCGAACCCGCGCTGCAGCGCAGCTTGCTCGACGCGCTCGACCGCTACCGCGTGCTCGCGGTGCACCGCGCCGGGCCGCTCGGCGTCGAGGGGCTCGAGGCCGCGCTCGCCGAGCGCGTCCGCGCGGCGCTGCTGCCCACGCGCGGCGACCGCGCCACGGGCGCGCGTCTCGCGTCGCGCGGAGCGCACTGGCTCGGCCGCCCCGTGCTCGTCACCGAGAACGCCTACGACGTCGGGCTGATGAACGGCGACGTCGGCCTCGTCTTGCCGCACCCGACGGTGGACGACCTGTTCGCCGCGTTCCCGTCGGTCGATGGCAGCGGCGGCGTGCGCCACGTCCCGCTCTCGCGCCTCCCGCCGCACGAGGGGGCGCTCGCCATGACGGTGCACAAGGCGCAGGGCTCGCAGTACGACCGCGTCGCGCTCGTGCTCGCGGGGCGCGAGTCGGCGATCCAGACGCGCGAGCTGGTCTACACCGCCGTGACGCGCGCGAAGGATCAGCTCACCTGGCTCGGCGATCGCGCGGAGCTCGAGCTCGCGCTCGGGCGCCGCGTCACGCGCGCGAGCGGACTGGCCGAGCTGCTCCGCTGACGGCCCGCGGCGCCGCGGGGCTCAGTCGTCTTCGCGGGGGATGAGCGGCCGGAAGGCCCGCACCGCGCGCGGCGCCGACGTCACAGGGGCCGACGCGGGGGGCGACGACGATGCTGCGCGCGGACGCGCGGCCGAGATCGCGGGCTCGTCGTCGGAGAGGAAGCGACGGAGCTCCTCGTCGGCGGCGCGGATGCTGGTGCGCACCGCGCGAAGCTCCTGCACGACGGCCTCGGCGGTGGGAGGGCGCCTCGCGGGGTCGCGCTCGAGGCAGCGCATGATGAGCTCCGACAGGCGCGTCGGGACGTGCGGCACGCGGTCGCGCGGGCTCGGGTAGCCCTCGGTGGCGCTGGCGGGGGCGCCGTCCTTGCCGGGCAGCACGCCCGTCAGCAGCTCGTAGAACGTGGCGCCGAGGGCGAAGACGTCGGAGCGGTGATCGGTCGCGCCGGTGAACTGCTCGGGGGGCGCGTAGGCGGGCGTGCCCGCGATGACCGTCTTCTGGCCGGTCAGCTTCGCGCCGCCGAGCACCTTGGCGAGGCCGAAGTCCATGACCTTGATGCCGGTCGCCGTGCGCATGATGTTGGCGGGCTTGAGGTCGCGGTGGATGACGCCGTTGGCGTGCGCGAAGGCGATCGCCTCGCCCGTCGCCTCGATGAGCGAGAGGGCCTCGGCGAGCGGCGGCGGGCCGCTCGTCTCGAGCACGCGGTCGAGCGTGACGCCGTCGACGAGCTCCATCGCGATGAACTCGTGCTCGCCGAGCGTGCCGACGTCGTACACCGTGACGATCGACGGGTGCGTGAGGGCCGCGGCTGCGCGCGCCTCGCGGCGGAACACGCTGACGAGCGTCGGGTCGCTCTCGGCCTCCTGCGGCAGGAACTTGAGCGCGACGAGGCGATCGAGGCGCTTGTCGCGCGCCTTGTACACGATGCCCATGCCGCCGCGCCCGAGCTCGCCGAGGATCTCGAAGCGGTCGGCGGAGAGAGAGGCTGACGGGGGCGCGCTCGACGACGCGCCGGGCCGGACGCCCGCGGCGACCATCGTCGCCGCCGTCTGCTCCATGACCGTGACGGGCCTCGGCTCGAGCGTCGCGATGCGGGTCGCGACCGCGAGCGCGGCGTCGGCCTCGCCGCGCTCGCGCGCGCGGGTCTCGAGCTGTCGGAGCACGGGGAGCTCGCCGCCTGCGGCGATGGTGAGCCTCGCGGCGGCCTGCTCGTCGCCCAGCTCGCGCTGGATCGCGGCTGCGACGTCGTAGCGGCTGAGCGCCTGCTCGTAGAGGTTGGCCGCGCGCAGGCCGTCGCCGCCGCGGTCGTAGGCGAAGGCCGCGCGCTCGTGATCGCCGATGCGCTGGGCCTCCTCGGCGGTGCGCCGCCAGAGCCGCCTGCGGGTCGCGTCGTCCTGCGCGGCCATCGCGGCGTTCTGGAGCATGACGGCGACGTAGTCGCGCGGGTCGACCTTCTCGCACTTCGCGTAGGCGTCGGCGGCGCTCTCGGGGTCGCCGAGGCGCTCGAACAGCCGGGCTGCGCGCAGCGCGTCGCCGGACTGCAAGAGGGACTCGGCGGCGCTGCGCTGGTGCTTCACATCGTCGGACTTCGCGTAGGCCTCCGCCGCCTTTGCGTGCTCGCCCAGCCGCCGGTACAGCGCCGCGGCCTCGGTCGGCAGGTTCGCGACCTCGAACGCCGCGGCGGCGCCCTTCAGATCGCCCGCCTGCACGAGCGCGCGCGCCGAGCGATCGTGGTCCCCGCCGCGCTCGTAGATGCGCGCAGCCTCGCGGAAGAAGCCGCGCCCGGCCTGGATGTCGCCCGCCTGCCGCAGCTTGCCCGCCGCGAGCGCGCGCTGCAGCCGCGACTCGATCTCGACCGTCTTGCGGCGCTCGAGCCACCCCTTGCCCCAGCGCCATCCGGCCACGCCCACCAGCCCGGCGACCACCAAGCCGACGGTCGGCGCGACGGTCGGGTGCTCGGCGCTCAGCGCCTGGAGCTGGGCGAGCAGCGCCTCGCCCTGGCCGAGCAGTTCCCCAGCGTCGTCGCCCAACGGTGCCCAAGTTTCCACTTATCGATAGCAGCGAAACGCCCCCGTCGCGTCAAGCGCCAACGCCGCGTATCGGCCGGAAGACCCTGGAAAACGCGGGTGGCGGGGGGACGCGCGGGGGAGGGCGACGATGTGCCCCCGCGCCGGCGGTGGCGCGACTCCCGACGCGGGGGTATGCGTTCGGGGCCGTGACGTCGGCTCCGGCAGGAGGGGACCACGATGACGACGCATCCTCGGACTCGAGCGCTGGGCCTCGCCGCAGGTGTAGGGCTCGCTGCGGCCTCGTACGTCTCGTCGGCCGCGCGCGCAGACGACCTGCCCGCGGCGGCCGGGACCGGCGTCGCGCAGGCGACGAAGGGCGCGACGGACGTCACAGGCGACAAGTTCCAGACGGCTGACCGCGCCGCGGCCGAGGCCAAGGACGCGACCGAGCTCGCCCTGTCGGCGGGCACCCTCGCATCGACCGGCAACTCCCGGAGCCAGGCCGCGACGGCCGCCGCGAAGTTCCGGCTGCGCCGCGGGAGCGATCAGCTGAAGCTCGCGGCCGCGGGCAACTACGCCGCCGCCAAGCCGGTCGGGGCGAGCGAGTACACGACCACGCTCCAGAACTTCCAGGGGCTCGAGCGCTTCGATCGCTTCCTCGGCGACGTGACGCTGTTTGTCTCGGCGCAGGAGCGCAACGACAAGTTCCAGGGGCTGCGGCTGCGTACCCAGGTCGATCCCGGCGCCGGCTACTACTTCGTCAATCAGAAGACCAAGCTGCTCTGGATCGAGGTCGGCTACGATCTGACGTACGACCTGCGCACCGAGGCGGCCAAGGACGCGAATGGTGGCGAGGGGACCAACACCCTGCATTCGTCGCGAACCTTCGTCGGCCACGAGAACGCGCTGACCGAGACGTCGAAGCTCACGCTCGGCGTGGAGTTCCTGCAAGGGCTCTCGGACAGCGGGGTGCGGCGCCTCGTGGCGGACGCCGCCGTCACGGCGAAGATCGTGGGCAACCTCTCGATCGGCGCGTCGTTCTCGGACCGCTACGACAGCAAGCCGCTCGGCCCCGAGAAGAACGACGTCCTCGTCGCCGCCTCGCTCGTGTACACCGTGCTCTGAGGCCGGAAAGGGGGAGGGCGATGCTGGACGAGTTCAAGAAGTTCATTCTCAGGGGCAACGTCCTCGACCTCGCGGTCGGCGTCATCGTCGGCGGCGCCTTCGGCGCGATCACGAAGTCGCTCGTCGACGACGTGCTCATGCCCGCCATCGGGCTCGCGACCGGCGGCGTCACCTTCTCCGACAAGTTCCTCGTGCTCAAGACGGGAGACAAGCCCGAGCCCTACGCGACGCTGCAGGCCGCGAAGGACGCGCACGCGTCCGTGATGGCCTACGGCACCTTCGTGAACAACATCGTGACCTTCCTCATCGTGTCGTTCGCGGTGTTCATGCTGGTCAAGGCCGTCAACCGGCTGCTGCCGCCGGTCGTCGCCGTCGAGACGACGCGCGAGTGCCCGCGCTGCGCGATGACGATCGCGAAGAAGGCCACGCGCTGCGGGCACTGCACCTCCGAGGTGCCCGCGGCGGGGTGAGCCGCGGGCGCTGCGCTCGTCGTCTGTCGTCGACCTGGCCGCGAGCCGCGCCCTGTTCTACGGGCAGCTCGCCTGCCGCGCCCTGTTCTACAGGCAGCTCGCGTAGCAGTAGTAGGAGATGCCGCTCGACCCACCGTCGAGCGGGCAACAGCTCAGACCGGGCTGGCAGAACGGGCCGAAAATCCCGCACGACTCGCCCACTCCCACGCCGCAGGCTCCGCACTGGCTCGACGACGTGCAGCAGAGCCCAGCGGTGCACTGCGACTCGCTCGGCTTCGTGGCGTCGCAAGGGGCTCCGTCGGCGCCGACGCACAGATGCCCCGCGCTGCACGACCGCCCGCCCGAGCAGTCGGTCGCGGTGGCGCACGGTGCGCCGGCCTCGCCGTTCGAGCGCGTGCACGTCCCACCCACGCAGACGTACGACTGGCCCATCGCCGCCGCGCAGCCGGTCTGCGAGGTGCACGCGAACCCGGGGAGGCTGCGACACTCTCTCTCGGTCGCGTTGCACGAGCCGCTCGTGCACTGGTGGTCGTCGCTGCACTCGGTCTGGTCGGCGCGGCTGCCATCGACGTAGCAGGTCGCCTGCGTGCGGCCGTCGAACGCGGCGCAGAAGAGGCCGGCCCCGCACGCGTCGATGCCGTAGCCCGGGCAACAAGCCTCGGAGGGCCCCTGTGTCTTGCTGATCGCGCCACAGGACCCCGGGTCGAGGACCGCCGCGTCGCCCGCGTCGCCCGTCGTCCGACCGCCCCCTGCTCCGTCGGTGCCGCAGTCGAGGGCAGCGAGGGCGAGGAAGCAGGCCTGCACCCACCGTGTTGCGCGCATGCGGTTTCCCATGGAGGCCGCGAACCAACCACGACGGGGCGGCCGCCACAACCGCCTGCGGTGCGACGCGTGCGCCTGCAGTCACGGGTGCCGGTGGACGGCGCCCCATTGTCCTGAGGGCATCGACCAACTACCGTCGCGCCCTCGCGAGGCCCCTGCCATGAAGCACTCCGCGTACTGCGGCGACGACGTCGTCGGCCTGGAGCTGCCCCCCGACGTCGAGGTGGCGCACGCGTCGCCGCCGCTGGCGCCGCTCGGCGACGTGAGGGGGGCGCTGCTGCACGCGCTCGCGAACCCGGTCGGGATGGCGCCGCTCGAGGAGCTGCTCGTCCGGGGCATGAAGCTGACGATCGCGTTCGACGACGCGTGCCTGCCCGTTCCGCCCATGCGCAACGACGTGCGCAGGCAGATCGTCGACGTCGTGCTCGAGCTGGCGGCCAGGCGCGGGATCCGCGAGGAGTCGGTGCGCCTCATCTGCGCGGTCGGCCTGCACCGCAAGTGGACGAAGCGCGAGCTTGCCCACCTCATCGGCGAGCGGGCCTACGGCGCGAACGTCACCAACCACGACGCCGAGGATCCCGAAGGCATGGTGCACCTCGGCACGACCGAGGAGGGGTACGAGGTCGACGTCAACCGAGCGGTGCTCGAGAGCGACCTCACCGTCTACGTCAACGTGACCTGGACGAGCATGAATGGCGGCTGGAAGTCGGTGGCCGTCGGGCTCGGCAGCGCCCGCTCGATCAACCAGCACCACAACGCCGACGTCATCGGGCACGGCGCGTCGATCATGGAGCCGGAGCGCTCGGCGATGCACGGCGTCATCGACGCGATGGGCAAGCTCATCAAGACCAAGGCGAGGGTCTTCCAGATCGAGACGGTGCTCAACAACGACACGTGGGGACGGATGGAGAGCCTCGTGCGCCCGCTCGGCACCGCGATGCGGGTGCTGCCGCCATCGGTCAAGGGGGCGCTGCGCAACCTCGCCCGGAGCGAGTTCGCGCCCATTGGCTTCTACGCCGGCTCGCCGGAGGTCGTGCACGTCGAGACGCTGCGCCACCTCTATCTGCAGCAGAACGTGGCGCCTCGCGAGCAGGCCGACGTCGTCATCGTGGGCGTGCCCAACCTCTCGCCGTATGGCGTCTTCTCCGACGTCAATCCGGTGCTCTTCTACAATCTGCTGTTCGGCTACATCTTCAGTTGCTACCAGCGGCGTCCGTTCCTGCGCGAGGGGGGCACCGTCATCGCGCTCAATCCGGTGCGCGCGCGCTTTCACCCGCGTCA
>CAITLX010000557.1 GCA_903893335.1 uncultured delta proteobacterium
CTGAAGACGCCGAGCTCGGTGTAGCTCGGCGGCCGACCGAGCGACGCCTCGAGGCGCGCGTACTCGTCGGCGTTCACCTTGTGCGCGCGCAGCAGCGCGGGCGTCATCGGGGGGTCGCCGGGGAGCGTAGCGGGGCCGGGCATGGCCGCGGCAGTAGCGGCGCCGCTCCGCGTCCGCAAGGGGGGTGCGTCAGCGCGCCGCGCGGTCGCGTAGGTAGGCGGCCAGCTTCTGCCGCTGCTCGGCAGTCAGCAGCGGCAGCGCCACCTCGGCGAGGTGGACCATCCGCTCGGGCATCCGGCGCGCCCTGTCGGCCGGCGGCGAGGCGGCCTCGAGGGCGCGCGGGTCGAACGTCTCGGAGACGAACGCGGCAGCCGCCTCTTCGAGGCGGGCGCGCATCTCGCCCCGGTGCGCGCGCCGGTCGGGCGAGCCCTCGGGGCGCTCGGCGACCAGGCGGTCTCGGATGGCGTCGCGCTGGTCGGCGCTCAGCCCGATCGCGTCGGCGATGACCCGCAGGTGGCCCCCGCCACCCTTCCAGCCGCCGCCCGGGTGGCGCTCCGCGTGCTCCTCCGCGACGTCGCCGCCCCCGTGGCGCGCGGCGAGCTCCTCGCGCATCGCGTCCACGAGCAGCTTGCGCTGCGCGGCGTCGAGGGTCGCGTGCAGCCGGCCGAGCACCTGCTGCGTCCCCGCCTTGGCGGAGCCTGCCGCCGTGGCGACCGCCTCGATCGCGGGGTCGACCACGCGCCGGTCGATGCGCCCCGCGGCGACGCCGTCGGCCACCGCGAGCATGACCAGGCGGGTCGCCTCGCGCGCCGGCGCCGACGCAGCCGAGAGCTCGCGCTGCAGAGCATCGACCTCGGCGCGCTGCGCCGGGCGCACCGAGAGGCGCTCGAGCGCGTGGGCGAGAGCGACTTGCGGGCCGCCTCGCGCGGCGACCTCGCTCGCCGTCTCCCCGGGGTTGCCGGCCGCGGACGACGCGCTGCACCCGGACGCCGCAGCGGCGCCGCAGATCAGGCCGACCGCCACGCCTCGCGAGAGGGCGTTGCGGGACGCGAAGCGGAAGATGCGGGGGGTCGTCATGGCCGTGGCTCCTTGTGGCAGCGCCGACGCGCGGCGTGCTCGTCCATCGTTGTACGGACGCCACGTGAAGGTTCCCCCGCGAACGGCATGAAGAACGATGAAGCCTCGCCGCGCGCCCCCCGCGCGCCGCTTCGCACCCGGGGAGCCCGGGGCGGCACGCGCCGCCCCGGGTCGCCGAGCGCCTCACGCCGCCGCCTGCGCGGGGGTGACGGGGGCGAGGCGCCCCCCACCGTGGCGCCGGCGCGACCGGGCGAGGAAGACCCGCGCCAGGACCTCCGGCTGGTCGAGCCACGCCGCCGTCGCCTGGGTGCGCAGCCGCGCCTGCGCGTGGTCCCAGGCCGAGGCGGCCAGGTGGCGCGCCGTCCTCGCCTCGCGCAGCGCACCCTGCGCGACGCAGACGGTGCGGTCCGCGCGCGTGAGGCGCTCGCCGGCCAGCGAAGCGGCGCGCACGGCCTGCCCGACGGGGCCGACCGAGCCCCCCTCCGCCGCGCGCTGGGTGAGCTGCTGGATCGACGCGAGCAACTGCGCGACCGGGCGCTCGGCCAGCGTGTGCAGCGGGACGGACGAGAACCCGGCGAGCGGCGTCGCGCGACGCGTGCGACCGGCGACGACCAGCGCGGTCGCGAGCAGGTCGAGCGCCTCGACGCACGCCGCCTTGCGCTCCGAGCGCGAAGCGAGCGCGGACCGGAGGGCCTGCTCGCTCTCGGCGACCTGACGCGTGCCGACGACGAGCGCCTGCTGCGCGTCCTCGAATGCCGTCGCCCAGGGGGCGAGCGCGCGGGGGACGGTGGTGGAGCCGAGCGAGGCGAGGATGGCGTGGCCGAGCTCGGTGCGGGAGAAGATCGATTTCATGGGAGGGCTCCGTGGGTTTCGTGCGGCGGCGGGGAGCGGCTCCGCACCGTGCGGGGGTGCGCTCTCCGTGCCGACGCCCCCTCCATCGGCGCGGCGTGGACGCCGTTGCGCGAGCGTCGTCGAAAATCGACAGGGCGCGCTGCGTCTGCGCGCCGCTCGCCGCCGAGGCCCCCGGAGCGCCCCTTCGCGCGGTCGCCAGCGGCGTTCGAGCCCCCCGGCGTGCCCCGGCGCCCCGTCGCCGCCCCACGTCGAGCC
>CAITLX010000558.1 GCA_903893335.1 uncultured delta proteobacterium
CCAGCCCGTCTCGGGGTCGGTGTACGTGGGCGCGTCGTGCAGCGCGCTCGCGCCCATGTCGCTCGCGATGTCGTGCGCGGTGTCGTCGGCGCCGACGTCGCCCCGCAGCCGCTTGGCGCGGTCGGCGAGGCCGAACGCGAACGCCTTGAGGGTCTGCATCCGGTCGTCGCCGAACCAGGAGAGCGCGCGCACGCGGTCGACCGCCCACGTGACGAGGCTGCCCGGACGCGCCTTCTCGCTGGCGTGCGCGCGGACGAACGAGCCCCCTTCGAGGGCCTCGCTGCCGCGCAGCGGGAGCCGGATCGCGTGCGCGTCTGCCTCGACGCGCAGCGCGTCGGCGTCGAAGGCGAGCGTCACGCGCGTCGCGGAGGGGTCGAGTGACCAGGCCCGCCGGCCGATGCCGGAGAGCTGCCCGCACTCTTGCAGGTTCGTCAGCGCGTTCTGCGCGCGACCGAGGCGCCCGAGGTCCGCCACGTCGGCGCGAGGCTCGGCGGCCAGGTCGAGCAGGTGCACGCCCGTCGTGAAGCCGTCGGCTCCCGTGGTGTAGGCGACGAGGTCGCCGGCGAGGACCGGCGTGCCCTCGTCCGCGCCGGGCGTGCGCGTGAGCGGGTGCCGCCCCACGACGTCGAGCAGCACCCCCTCGGGCGAGAGGCGCGCGCGCACGAGGTAGAGATCGGCGGGCTCTCCGGGCGTGTGCGCGCGAACGACCGCGCGCACCGGGTGCAGGATGGACGTGAGCGTGCCGCGCACGCGCGGGTCGACCCACGCCACGTCGTCGGCCGTCGTCTCGAGCCCCGCGCGCCCCAGCTCGGCCACCAGCGAGGCGGTCGCGTGCGCGGCCGGTGGAGCGCCGGGGGCGCAACCACGCGAGCCGGCGAACGCCGCCAGAGCGAACGCGAAGGGCACAGGCCGCGCCCACCATCGGCGCGGGTCGGTCGTGGCGGCGGGGGGAGCGGTGCGATCGATGGCCTCGGCTACCACCTCCGCGCGCGCGCAGCCAGGCGCCTCAGAGCACGAAGCGAACGCGGCCGCCGGGGCGTACGCGCGCGAGCAGCGCCTGCGCGGCGGCGTGCACGACGGCGATGACGGGGTAGCCCCCCGTGACGGGATGATCGGGGCCGAGGACGATCGGCGCGCCGTCGGTCGAGACCTGCACCGCGCCCCGCACGAGCGGCACGGGCCCGGCGAGGTCGCGCGCGGGGGCGCGGGGCACCTTGGCTCCCTCGAGCCGCACGCCGACGCGATCGCCGAGCTGCGAGACGACCCAGGTCGAGCCGAGGAAGACGTCGAACGCTTGCGGGGGGAGGTGCAGCAGGTGCGGGCCGGCCGACACGCGCAGCGCCGCGGGGTCGTCGGGGTCGGGCGGCGTGACGGCGCCGCGACGAGGCGCGTCCTCGTCCGTGTCGGACCTCGCGCGCGCGAGGGCGAGCACGTCCCCGGAGCGCAGCGCGCGCCCCTCGTGGCCGCCGATGCCGGCGACGACGAGCGTGGCGCGAGCGCCGAGGACGATCGGCACGTCGATGCCCCCGGCGATCGCGAGGTAGCGCACGGCGCGCGCGCACGCCGGGACCTCGAGCGTGGCGCCTGCCGCGAGCGCGACGGGCGGCTCGCCGTCGATCGAGACGCGCGCGTCGCTGCGCGCGCACACGGTGAGCGCGCCGAGCGGGACCTCGATCGAGGCGGCGTCCGGCGCGTTGCCCACGGCGAGGTTGGCCGCGGCGTGCGCCGCGGCGTCGAGCGGGCCCGACGGCGGGAGGCCCGCTGCGAGGCGCCCCGGGCGGCCACCATCCTGCACCGAGCAGCCCGGTGCGGCGCGCACGACGACGAGCTCACGCGTCGACATGGGCGATCTCGAAGCGTACCCGGTCGCCGGGCGCGAGCGCGATGGCGGGGTCGCGCGTCGCGTCGAACGGCTTGAAGTCGAGCGCGGTGCCGAGCAGCAGCCAGCCGCCCGGCGAGTCGAAGGGGTAGACGCCGGTGTGCGCGCCCGCGACGCCGACCGAGCCCGCTCGCACGCGAGGCCTCGGCGTGGCGCGACGCGGCAACCGAAGGCGCTCGTCGACGCCCAGCAGGTAGGCGAACCCGGGCAAGAAGCCCGTGAGCTCGACGAGGTAGTCGCCGGCAGCGTGCACCTCCGCGATCTCGCGCGGCGTCAGGCCGGTGCGCTCGGCCACCTCGGCGAGGTCGGCGCCGTCGTAGCGCACCCGCACGCGGTGCTCGCGCGACGCGGACGCCGAGGGCACCGAGAGCCCCAGCGTCTCGCGCACCACGCGCGCGAGGTCGGCGCGCAGCGGGTACTCGGTGATCACGATCGTGCCGCACCCGACCACGACGTCGGCCTCGGGGAGGCGCTCGCGCAGCGCGCGCGCGAGGCCGTGCGTGCGCTCGGCGCGGCCCTTCTCGTCGGCGAGCTCGAGATCGACGAAGAGCGCGCGGTCGCCGTACGGCTGGAGCCTCACGCGCGCCCTCCGTGGGCAGCGCGTTCGCCCAGCGCAGCGCGCACCGCGCGGGCAACGGCGAGCGCATCGTCGGAGTCGCCGTGCACGCAGAGCGTGTCGAAGGCGGCGGTGGCGGCGAGGGCGGCGGCCTGCGTGGCGGCCTCATGCGGCGCGAGCAGGGCCCCCGGCGTGCCACGCGCGACCAGTTGACCGGCGGCGTCGTAGCGTCGGTCGGCGAAGCCCTCGCGCTCGTAGCGCAGCCCGCGCGCGAGGGCGGCGCGCGCGAGCGCGCTGTCGGGCTCGCCGACCACGATGGGGGCGTCGGGCAACGCGGAGACGGCAGCGTCGAGCGCGGCGGCGGCGACGTCGGGCCGGCGCGAGGCGTCGTGGTAGAGCGCGCCGTGCAGCTTCACGTGCTCGACCCGCGCGCCGTGCGCGCGCGCGACGGCGGCGAGGCTGGCGCACTGCGCGGCGACGGTCGTGTAGAGGGCGCTCGGCTCTAGGTCCAAGGCGACGCGGCCGAAGCGCTCGCGATCGGGGTACGAGGGGTGCGCGCCGAGCCGCGCGCCGGCCGCGATCGCCAGCTCGACGGCGCGGGCCATGCTCGCGTCGTCGCCGGCGTGGCCGCCGCAGGCGACGTTCACCGCGGTCGCGAGCGCGTACAGCTCGGCGGGCTCGCCGTCGCGCTCGCCGAGATCGACGTTGAGGTGGACGAGGGCGGGCGCGTTCACGCGGTGGCCTCGGGCGCGACGCGGCGCAGGAAGCGCTCGAGGCGCGCCGCGAGGAGCTCGCGCTCGACGTCCTCGGTCACGATGTGCGCGGAGCGCGGCAGGATGAGCAGCTCGACGTCCTCGGTGCCGACGTGGCGCGCGAGGTGCGTCGCGTTGCCGACGGGGCAGACGCGATCGAGCGCGCCGTGCGCGACGAAGGTGGGGCAACGCACGAGGGCCAGCTCGCCGCGCACGATGCGCCCGGCCCGCACGACCTCGATCGCGGCGCGCACCGGCTGAAGATCGTACGTGAGGTGCGTACGCGCCGCGACCGCGTCGCGGATGTCGGCGCCGGCCTTCGGCACGTAGAGGTCCGCCGCGCGCAGCGGCGTGCGCTCGAGGGCGGCGAGCGGGAGGCCGGGGAAGACAGGGTTGAGCCGCACCGCCGAGGCGAGCACGACGAGCGCGGCGACCTGTCGCGGGCGCAACACGGCGAGGTGGGTCGCGAGCACCGAGCCGAGCGAGATGCCCGCGACGACGACGCTCGCACCGCCCGCTGAGAGCTCGTCGAGCGCCGCGAGCGCGGCGGCCGTCCACGACTCGAACGTCTCGAGCTGAAGCTCGCGGGCGTGCGTCCCGTGGCCGGGCAGGAGCGGCGCGTACGCGGCGAGGCCGACCTTCGCGGCGGCGTCGGTCACGAGGGCGACCTCGCGCGGCGCCCCCGCGAACCCGTGCAGCGCGAGCACCGCCGGGCCGCGCCCCGCGTGGCGGATGGGGGCAGGCGAGCCCTCTCCGACGAGGCCGCCGGTGCGCCCGCGGGCTGGACCGAGCACCCTCACGACTCGCCGCGCTTGACCCCGTAGGCGCGGATCTTCTTGTGCAGGTTGGTGCGCTCCACGCCGAGCACGTTGGCGGTGCGCGAGATGTTCCAGTCGAGCGCGCGCAGCGTCTCGACGATGTAGCCCCGCTCCGCCTGGTCGCGGAACTCGCGCAGCGTGAGGCGGTCGCCCGACGGCGCGGCGGGCCGGGCGGGGAGCTCCGACGCGCGCTCGTCGATCGACTCGTCGAGCGCGTCGGGGCTCGGCGTCGCGTCGTCGTCGAAGGGGTTGGCGTGCGGATCCTCGGGCAGGTCGGCGATGGTGATGAGGTCGCCCGACAGGATGGCCGCGCGCTCGATGACGTTCTTCAGCTCGCGCACGTTGCCCGGCCAGCTGCGCAGCTCGAGCGCCTTGTACACGGTGGCGTCGATGGGCTTCTTGCGCAGCCCGTTCTCGTGACAGAACGTGGCCACGAAGGCGTCGGCGAGCGGGCGGATGTCCTCGACGCGCTCGCGCAGGGCCGGGCTGCGGATGGGGAACACGTTGAGGCGGAAGAAGAGGTCCTCGCGGAAGCGGCCGAAGCCGGCCTCCTTGGCCAGGTCCTTGTTGGTCGCCGCGAGCACGCGGACGTCGACGTGGATGACGTGCTCCGAGCCCACCCGGCAGATCTCGCCGTTCTGC
>CAITLX010000559.1 GCA_903893335.1 uncultured delta proteobacterium
CGACGCCGACCCTCGCGGCTCGCGCGACGCGCTCGGGTGGGACGCGGCGACCGGCGAGCTCGCCGAGAGCGCGCCCGGCGGCGCGCGGAGGCTCGCGGGGCGCGGCGAGCTCACGCTCGACATCGTCGCGCCCGACACGCGCGTGCACGGCTTCTCGGGCACCTACTCGCTGGTGCTCGGCTGGCCCGCGGGGCGCGCGACCATCGCCGAGGCGCACGCCGACGTCGAGTTCGAGCGGCTGGTGGGTGAGCTGAGGGCGCGGGGGGTCGCGGCGGGCTGAGCGCCGCCGAGAGGGCGCGTCAGGGCGCGCCCTTCGCCTCGTAGCGCGTCACGTCGGCGGGCAGAGGTGAGGGGGCGGCGAGGAAGGGCGCGTACGCGGCGTTCTGAGCGACGTAGACCTGCAAGAAGGCCACGGCGAAGCGATCGACGAGCGCGTGCGCGCGGTCGGCGGGCAGGTTGGTCGGGCCGCAGCCGTCCCCGAACGCGTCGCCCACGAGGCCCGCGAGGTCGGGCGCGATCGCGATCAGCGCGCAGAAGTCGGAGTAGGTGAAGTGGCCCGCCTTCTCGACCTCGAGCAGGTACGCGGGGGCCGTCGCGATGGCGTCGTAGACGGGCGCCGACTCCGCGGCGAACGGCATGGTCAGGTCCACGCTGCCCCCCTGCACCATCGTCGGCACCGCGATCGCGGCGTAGCCCGACGGCGCGAACCACTTCGCGATGCCGGGCGCCTGCGGCAACGCGGCGAGGAAGC
Source organism: uncultured delta proteobacterium (assembly GCA_903893335.1). Lineage (GTDB taxonomy): Bacteria > Myxococcota_A > Polyangia > Polyangiales > Polyangiaceae > CAITLX01. The sequence goes on from CAITLX010000559.1 coordinate 752, forward strand.
GCGCGTCGCGCGCGGAGGCGGGGAAGGGGCCTCGCAGGGCGTCCCAGCCGTCGCAGCGCGAGGCGCCGGGGGCGGCCGCGCACGCTGCGGCCACCGCGGCGGCGTCCAAAGTCGCGCCCGCGATGCGCGCCGCGGTGTAGCCGCCGAAGCTGTGGCCCGCGACGCCGACGCGCGCGGGGTCGGCGAGGTCGTGCAGCGGGTCGGCTCCGTCCGCCGAGCGCGCGAGCAGCGCGTCGAGCGTCGCCGACACGTCCGCGGGGCGCACGCGCGCGGCCTCGGCGAGCGTCAGCGCGGCCGAGGTCGCGATGAGCTCGCGGAACGTGTTGCCGACGTGATCGGGGGCCGCGACGATGAAGCCGTGGCTCGCGAGCACCTCGGTGAGGTAGACGCTCTGGAAGCGCACGCCGCCGTTGCCGTGCGAGAAGACGACGACGGGGTAGGGGCCGCGCGACCGGTCGGCCGGCGCGTCGCGCACGGCGCGGTTCGGCGAGTCGAGCGTCGCGAGCTTCAGCGCTCCTGCCGTGAGGCTGTACTGCGCCGCCGGCGCGCCGGCTGCGACGGTCGCCGGGTACCAGACCTCGATCGGCAGCACGCGACCGCCGCCGTCGCCGGCGGGCGTCTCGATCGTCGTCACGCCGATCGCGTACGGGCCGAGGCCGTCCGGGTCGATCGCGAGCGCGGGCGCGTCCGAGCCGCCGTCGGCGGACGGCCCGGGGGAGGCCACGGCTGCGTCGTCGCTGCTCGAGCAGGCGGCGAGCTGCGCGGAGGCGATGAGCAGCGCGAGCCCGAGGACGGACGCGCTCGCGCGCCGCTCCGTCCGCGCCGAGCGCGTGTCGAGGGTCTTGGTGGCTTCGCTCATGGGCTCTCGTCTCCGGTCGGGCGACGCGGCACGCGTCGGGGGTCGCTGCGCCATCGTAGTGCGCGCGAGCGCCGACGGCGGGAGCGAATGGGTGCGGCCGGAAACGAATCCGGCCCCGACGCGCCGTTCCTGATACCCCTGGGCGCATGATCTCCTCGCCCAGCCGCGCCCGCGTCGGAGACGACCACCATGGGCATTGAGCCCTGCGGCGTCTGCGGCGGCGACGGCCAGATGACCAACTCGTTCGGCAACTCCGCGCGCTGCCCGAGCTGCCACGGCACCGGGCGACGGTCCGACGACGGCGGCATGCGCGACGTGACCAAGACGAAGCCCTCGCACCACCGCCAGCCGAGCCGCGCCGACGCGGCCCCCAAGCAGCAGTGGCCCTCGACGTTCGAGGGGGAGCAGCTCGCGATCCAGGTGCGCGACTGCCCGTCGGTCTCCGCCGAGACGAAGGCCAAGCTCACCCTCGAGATCATCGAGCACGAGTCGACCCACGGTCGCTGCACCGAGACGTTCCTCAAGAAGATCCGCAAGCAGGTCCGGCCGGCGACCGGCTGACGCGCGCGGGTGTGAGCGCGCTCGGGCGTCGCCCGCCGCTCCCCCTTGAGAAGCCGCGGTCGCTGGGCGAAGCTGACGATCGTCCCTCGTGCGAAGCGCCCCGCTCTCCGTGCTGCTCGTCGCGGGCGCCTGCGTGGGCGCGTGCGCGACCGCCGTCGATCTCGACGACCCAGGCAGCGGTCGCGCGGGCGCTGCGGGCGCGGGTGGTGCGCTCGACGCGAGCGCGCACGACGCCGAGAGCGGGGCGTCCGAGGCTGGCGGATCGAGCGGAGCCGACGCGAGCGTGACGGACGCAGCCGTAGAGGCGGACGTGTCCGTGCCAGACGCAGACGCCGCGGTGTCGGACGCGGGGGCGGATGCAGACGCGGCGCAGTCGGATGCCGGCGTGGACGCAGACGCTTCGCTGGCGGACGCGAGCGTGGACGCGGGGGCGGATGCAGACGC
>CAITLX010000560.1 GCA_903893335.1 uncultured delta proteobacterium
GACGACCCGCGCCGCGCCCTCGGCGTCGCTGCCGAGCGCGACCGCGTCCCCCTCGAGGCCGGCGAACTCGCCGAGGTCAGCGTCCGCTTCGAGGGCGCACACGAGCGCGTCGGCCGCGAGGCGCGGCGCGGCGAGCGCGTCGAGGGCGCCGCGCGCCACCGCGAGCGCGATGCGCGCCCCCTCGGGGCCCTTGAGCCGCGGCAGCACCGCGCGCGACGCGCGCTCGAGGCGCAGCTCGAGCGTCTCGCGATCGCCCGGCACGCGGCGCAGCAGCGAGGCAGCGTCGTCGAAGATGGAGACGATCGTCTCGACGTCGGCGCGCGCGACGAGCGCGCGCAGCAGCACGTCGATGCGCTGGCGCAGGCCGTCGTCGCCCGAGCCGGCGAGCGTCGCCGCGCGCTTGAGCCAGGCCGCGCGCGCTCCGGCGCTCGCGGCGGCCTCGGCCACGCGCTCGACGGCGCGCACGGCCTCGACCGGGCTGTCGGCCTTCGCCGCGATGCGCGCGAGCACCGCGAACGTCGTGCCCTCGCTCGGGACCTGCTCGAACGCGGAGGCCGCGTGCGCGAGCGCGAGGTCGAAGCGACCGCGCCGCTCGAGCTCGCGCGCAGCTCGGTAGTGCGCCGCGCGGCGGCCGAAGCACCCGAGCGCCGCCCGCGCGATGCAGTGGTAGATCGCGTCGAGCCGCTCCATGTCGGTCGCGCGCACGGCCGCGCGCTCGGCGATCGGGACGGCCTCGGTGCGGCGGGGGTCGAGCGCGACGGCGCGGTCGACGTCGGCGAGCGCTCGCGACGGCGCGCCTGCGTCGAGCGCGATCGACGCCGCCGCGAGGAAGGCCTGCGCGGCCTCGACCTGGTCGTCGCACGTCTCGGCGAACGCGACGACCGTGCTGTGCGCGTACTCGTGCCCCCCGAAGGCCACGAGATCGCCCGCCAGGCAGGCGGTGCCGCTGGCCGGGTCGAGGCGGCTCGCGCGCACCCAGGCCGACACCGCGCCGCCCGTGTCCTCGGCGAGGTCCCAGCGCGCCGCGCCGAGCTCGCGGAAGGCGCTGCACGCGGCCTCTCGGTCGGCGCTGTCCTCCTGCGCGAGGGCCTCGGCCCGCACCTCGAGCCACGCGACGAGCGCGTCGGACGAACTGGGCGCATACGCGGGGAGCGCGGCGAGCACGCGCCCCGGCGAGGCCCCCATCGCCAGCGCGGCGCCCAGCGCGCGCACCTCTCCGACCGTGTCGCCGAGGCCGGCCCTGCGCTCGGCGAGGTCGAAGGCACCCCTCGACGCGCGCGGCGCCCGGCTCGGAGGTCGCGAGGAACCGCTCGAGCAGGGAGACGGCCAGCCGGCGGTCGTCGAGGCGCGCGGCGATCGTCTCGAGGCCGCGCTGGAGCACCGCGTCGCGCGGGCCCCACGCGTCGAGCGCGCGTCGCGCGATCGCGCCCCCGCGCGCCGGATCGACGTCGGTGAGCTCGCGCAGCGCGTGCGCGAGCGGCTCGGCGATCGCCGCGACGGGCAGCGGCTGCGCGAGCAGCCACTCGAGCGTCTCGGCGAGGCGCTCGGAGTCCCCGACGAGGGCCGCGCGCCGCAGCAGGTGCGCGATGGCGGTCACGTCGCCCGGCACGAGCGAGACCCAGCGCTGCGTCCACGCGAGCGCGAGCCCGCGCTCGCCTCGGCGGTCGAGCGAGTCGGCGAGGAGCTTGCACGAGCGCGCGCGCGCGACCGAGATCGCCACCGCGCGCTCGAGCACGCTCGCGGCTGCGGGGTCGGCGCCGTCGGAGATCGACTCGGCGAGCCGTCCGACCGCGCGCGCCTGGTGGGCGTCGGCGTGGCACGCGGCCTCCGCGCGCCGACGCGCCTCTGCCAGGTCGCCGGCGGCCGCCGAGAGCTCGGACGCGATCGCGAGCAGGACCGACCGCGTCGCGGGGGGCAGCGTGCGGGCGAGGTCCTCGAGCGCGCGCGGCCGCTCGGCCGCCGCGTCGCCCGGCCCGATGGGCCAGCGTGTGCCTCCCGCGCGCGCGAGCAGCATCGCGAACTTGCCGGCCTCGGCGCCCGCGCTGGCCTCGTCGAGGCCGGCGTCGATCGCCGCGCCGAGCGCGCGCGCCGCGTCGCCCGCGGCCACGGCGTCGTCGACCCGCGCGAGGTGGATGGCGCGGGCGCGCGCCGCGTCGCCCTCGCCTCCTCGCGCGGCGACCTCGACGCCGAACCGGCGTCGCACCTCGTCGGCGGCGCCGGCTCTTCCGGTCGATGCGAGCGCCGCCGAGAGCCGCGTGGCGACGTCCTCGGCGCCCGGCGCGACCGCGTGGGCCCGCAGCAGCTGGTCGAACGCCCCCTCGGCGTCGCCTGCCCGCTCGCGCGCGCTCGCGGCCTCGAGATACGCGGCGGCGGCCACCTCGGCGCCTCCGGCGTCGGGCGTGTACGCGGCGACCGTGCCCATCAGCTCGGACGCGGTCGCGTCGCGTGGGTCGAGCTTGCGCGCCTCGGCGAGGGCGCGAACCGCTCCGGCGCCGTCGCCCGCGCGCGCGAGCAGCACGCCCGACAGCAGCCACACGCGCGCCGGATCGACCGCGCGCTGCGCGCGCACCAGCGGCCCGAGCGTCGCCGCCGCACGCGCGGCGTCGCCCAGGCCAGCCCACCAGCCCGCGAGCTCGGTGCGCAGCTCCGCGTCCTCGCCGAGCTC
>CAITLX010000561.1 GCA_903893335.1 uncultured delta proteobacterium
CCCCGTCGACGCGCTCTCGTTCGGCTGGGAGCGCATGAAGGCCGATTTCGGCACGATCTTCGGCGCCTTCTTCGTGCCGCAGCTGCTGCTCGGCGTGCTCGTCGGCGGCGGCATCGGCGTCGCCTGGGCCGTCGGCATCGGCGGCGCGATGGCCGAGCACGCCCGCCCCGGGCACCACGGCTCGAGCGCGCCCCCCGACTTCACGCGCATGTTCGAGGACGCGACCACGATGGCCGTGATGGGCCTCACCGTCGTCGCGCTCTGGCTCGTCATGCCCTTCGTGCAGGCGGGGCTGTCGCTCTTCGCGCTCAAGGTCGCGCGCGGCGATCGCTACACCTTCAGCGACGTGTTCGGCGGCGCGCCCTACTACGCGACGTTCCTCGGCGCGTCGCTCCTCGTCGGGCTCGCGGTCGGCTTCGGCCTGATGTTCTGCCTGGTGCCGGGCATCTTCCTCGCGCTCGGGTGGAGCCTGACGGGCATGGTCGCCGTCGATCGAAACCTCGGCGCGGTCGACGCGATGCGCGAGTCGTGGCGGCTGACCGTCGGGCAGAAGGGCAACCTGTTCGTGCTCTTCTTGCTCTACGGCGCCGCGACCGTCGTCGTGTCGTTCATCCCCTGCATCGGCTCGCTGGCGACGGCGTTCGTGCTGCCGCCGGTGCTCCAGCTCGCGTCGGCGTACGCCTACCTGCGCATCTCGGGGCAGCAGACCGCGGGCTGAGCGCGAGCGCGCGCGGGGCGTTGAGCCCGCGCGCACGAGGCGTGCGGAGCGCGATCAGGCGCGGGTCGGCAGCGTGCGGCCGAGCTGCTTGACGACCTCTTGAAGGTCCTTCCACACGTCGGCCTTCGCCGGCGGGTTGCGCAGCAAGTACGCGGGGTGGAAGGTGGGCATCACGCGGACGCGTTGCCGGTAAAGCTTCCACTGCCCGCGGACGCGCGTGATGCCGCCGATGGGACCGAGCAGCCCCTCGACCGCCGTGGCGCCGAGCGCGACGATGATCTTGGGCTCGAGCAGCGCGAGCTGCTCGGCGAGCCAGGGGCTGCACGCGGCCATCTCCGCGGGGTCGGGCTTGCGGTTGTCGGGCGGGCGACACTTGACGATGTTGCAGACGTAGACCTCGTCGCGCGACAGCCCCATCGCCACGATCATGCGGTCGAGCAGCTGACCGGCCTTGCCGACGAAGGGCTCGCCCTGCGCGTCCTCGTCCGCGCCGGGCCCCTCGCCGACGAAGCAGAGCTCGGCCTGGGGGTTGCCCCGCGCGAACACCGTCTGGGTGCGCGTCTCGTGCAGCTTGCACGCCGTGCACGCCGCGACCTCGCCCGCGAGCGCGGTGAGCCGCACGAGCTTCGCCTCGCGCCCCGCGGGCACGGTGAACGTCGGCACGAGCGTGGAGACCGAGGGTTGCGGGGCGGCAGCGGGGCGGCGGGCCATGCGGGGCAGCTCTCCTCGAGGGACCTCTTCGGGGTCGGGCGGCGCGAAGGGGGCAGCGGACGCGATCGGAGGCTCCGCCGCGCGAGCTGCGCCTGCCTCGAGCCCCTCGCGCGGCGGCGAGAGCGCGCTCGGGGGGAGCCCCGTGGCGCCCGCGCCGCGCAAGAGCTCGAGGTGCGCCGAGAGCGAGCGCGCGAGAGAGGCGAGCTCGGCCCGCAGCTCGGCGGAGTCGGTCAATGCGCGCCCTCGGCCGCGAGGAAGCGCTCGGCCTCGAGCGCCGCCATGCAGCCGCTGCCCGCTGCGGTGATGGCCTGACGGAACGTCCAGTCCTGCACGTCGCCCGCGGCGAAGACGCCCGCGAGGCTCGTCTGCGTCGTGCCCGGGGTCGTCTTGATGTAGCCGTTCGCGTGCAGCTCGATCTGCCCGGCGAAGAGATCGCTCAGCGGCGTGTGGCCGATGGCGACGAAGAGCGCCGAGATGGGCACCTCGCGGCGCGTCTTCGTCTTGAGGTCCTCGACGACGATGGCCGTGACGTGATCGAGCGCCACGTCCTTCACCTCGACGACCGCGGAGCTGTAGAGGATCTCGATCTTCGGGTTGGCCTTGACCCTGTCCTGCATCGAGCGCGACGCGCGGAACTCGTCGCGGCGGTGGATGAGCGTGACCTTCGAGCAGAGCCCGGCGAGGTAGGTCGCCTCTTCCATGGCCGTGTCGCCGCCGCCGACGACCGCGACGGGCTCGCCGCGGAACAGCGCGCCGTCGCACACCGCGCACGCGGACACGCCCTTGTTCTTCAGCGTCTCCTCGCTCGGCAGGCCGATGTAGTTGGCGCGCGCGCCCGTCGCGATGATGACCGTCTTGGCCAGCACGCGCTCGGCGTCGTCGCCGTAGGTGATCTCGAAGGGGCGCTTCGAGAGATCGACCTTCGTGGCGTCGGCCGTCACGAGCTCGGCCCCCTGGTGCACCGCCTGATCGCGGAAGCGCTGCATGAGCTCCTGCCCCGTCACCTTCTCGGGGAAGCCGGGGTAGTTCTCGACCTCGGTCGTGAACATGAGCTGCCCGCCGGGGATGAGCCCGCCGGCGCTGAAGCCCTCGATGCAGAGCGGCGCGAGGTTGGCGCGCGCGGCGTAGATGGCGGCGGTGAGCCCAGCGGGACCGGAGCCGACGATGACGACGTTGCGGACGGGTGCGTTCGACATGGGTGCGCGCCTTCTTACCAGCAGGGCGCGCACCGGTCACGACCGGCGGCGCGCCCCGCCACCGGGGCCTCGGGAACGGAACGCCTGCGGTCCGCTCGGAACCGGCAGGCGCCTTCAACCCGTCAGAAGCGGTACGCGCCGCCCACCGACACGATCGTCACCGACTGCTGCACCGAGCCGTCGTTGATGGGCGTCGCGGTGCGGTAGGCCGTGGTGCCGCTTCCGGCGATGCCGAGCAGCTTGCCCTGGCCGCCGTTGTCGAGCCGCTCGGCGAAGATGTGGCTCGCGGCGAACAGCACGTCGACCGACTCGCCGAAGCGGTAGGTGCCGCCGAGCGAGAGGCCGACGCGCGCCGCGGGCACGAAGTCGATGTTGGCGTAGGCCGGGTCCTGGCCGCGCGACTCGACGAACGCGCCGCCGCGCACGACGGCGTGCTTGGGGACGATCGCGTAGTCGCCGCCGACGCGCAGGCCCCACACGTCGCGGAACTGGTGCGGCACGTCGGCGTTGGGCGGCACCTGCGCGCCGCCGACGAGCCAGGGGAGATAGATCGGCTGCTGGTTGGCGCCGTTCGGCGGGAAGCGGATGACGAGCGCGTCGGCCGCGCTGTTGTGCGAGAAGGTGACGTCGGCCTCGATGTCCCACGCGTCGTTGGCGATGGGGTCGCGGAACTGCGGCGCGGCGACGCCGTCGAGCGAGGCCTGGTTCGCGCCCGCGCCCTCGAGGGGCTGGTGGAAGCGCACGCCGAGCTTGGCCTGCATCGGCTGCTTGATGCGCAGGTAGGCGGCGCCGGGCACCTCGGTGCACGGGTAGGCGTTGCCGGGGTTGCCGCAGTCGTACTGCGACGGATCGCGCACGCCCTGCCCGTTGTAGATGGGGCCGACGACGGTCACGTCGCCGCGCGCGCGGATGTCGTCGGACCAGTGCCACCAGGCGCCGATGTCGAGGTTCGACGTCGGCGAGTAGAGGGCGCCCGCGACCACCGACGGGACGAAGTTGTCCTTCACGTCGAGGTTGGCCTTGAGGTCGTCGGAGGACTGGTCGTACGGGTCGGAGCTGGACGACAGCGCGCGCGAGACGTTCGACAGCTTGAGGTGCGCGACGCCCCACGTGAAGCCCGCGCCGAGGCGCAGGCCGGGGATGACCTCGTAGCCGACCGACACCGTCGGCAGCAGGACGAGCCCCTCCTGCGACAGGAGCATGTAGCGCGTGGGCGCAGGCACCGTGGTGGGCTGGCCGTTGGCCTTGGTGCCCGTGACGGTGTCGGGCCACTCGGCCTTGCCCGCGGCGCTGGGGCCTCCGAGGAAGATGCCGATGCCGAGCTTCGGCGTGACGCGGATCGTCGCGGCGAGCGCCGGGTTGGGGAACGGCGTGCCGGAGTTGGTGTTGCAGACGTCGCTCGTCGGGTACGAGAACGTCGGGCCGTTCGTCTTGACCTGCTCGGCGACGCCGCCGGGCCCCGAGCGCGAGAAGCAGGTCTTCTGCCAGATGAGGTTGAGGTCGAGCGAGAGGGCGGTGCGCTGCCCGGCGAGGCCTGCGGGGTTCTGCACGGTCGCGAGCGGGCCGGACGCGCGAGCGACCCAGGCGCCGCCGCGGCCCACCTGCTCGGTGCCCGTGTCGGGGAACTCGTAGGCGTTGGTGGCGCGCGCCTCGCGCGACAGCGCGATGCTCCCGAGCGCGAGCGCGAGCGCGCAAGCCATCGACCTGGACAGGACCGTGTTCCGCATGTGGGACTCTCCTCGCCCCCCACGACGAGGGGGCGCTCTCTTGCCGACGGGACCGCAGCGTAGCGTGTAGCGACTACTCGCGGACGGGGCTCGCCTTGAGCGCCGCGCGACCTTCCTTGACGTACACCGTGAACTTCACGCGCCGGCAGGCGTGCTTCTGCACGAGCGCGTCGCGGTTCTTGCGCAGGGTGACCTGGAACTTCTCGAACGTGAGCCCCTCGGTGGGCTCCGAGCACTGCTGCTTGACGCGGACGAACTCGTCGAAGACGCCGAGCCACTCGGCCATCTCCTCGGGGAGCGGCTGCGTGCTCGGCTCGACGTCGGCCTCCTCGGCGCGCCCCGGGGGGCGCGGCGGCACGGGGCGAGGCGGAGGCGGCGCGGACGACGAGATCGACGACGCGATCGGCGTGGGCTCGAGCGCGCGCATCGGCGGCGGCGGCGGCGCGACGGGCAGCGGGCGCGGGGCCGACGGCGTGGTGGCCGAGGTCGCCGCCACGTCGGACGAGGCGTCGGCCGCCCCGGGGAACGCGAAGGCGCTCATGGCAGGCTGCGTCGGGATCGGGCCGAGCACCTGCTCGAGATCGGCGCGTCGCGCCCCGCCCCCCTTGGCCGCCACCTTCTCGATGCCGTCGTTGAGGTCGCTGGCGATCTTGCGGTAGACGCCGCGGAACCGCGACGCGGTGAGCTGCTCGATCTCGCCCTTCGCGAGGCGCAGCACCTCGGAGCGGAACGCGTGCAGCGGGCGCGTGTGCTCGAGCACCGAGAAGAGCAGTCCGATGAGCGCGAGCGCCGCCGCGACGGCGCCGAGCGGCCCCATCGGCACGGCGGCCTTGTCGGCCTCGGTCTTCTGCGACTCGAACTCGAGCGGCGACGCGGAGAGGTGCGCGAGGCGCGCGACCGCGAAGCCCGCGCCGAGGTCCCACGCCTCGCCCGGCAGGCGCGCGTAGATGACCGCGAGGTCTCCGTGCAGCACGCGCACGTCGGTGAGGCCCTTGTCCTTGTAGGCGGGGTCGCGCTCGACGGCGGCGAGATCGTTGGTGATGAAGTCGAGCTGACCGGTGTCGAACGACTCGGGCGCGCCCGACGCGACGCGCTTGCCCGCCGCGTAGAAGCCGACCGCCGCGCTCGTGCGCCGCGAGAGCTCGCGGGCGAACGTGTCGTCCACGATGCGCGCGCCGACGATGGCGCCCGCCGGCAGCGCGCCGGCCTCGAGCTCGATGGGGCGCGCGACCACGCGGTAGATGCGCCCGCCGAGCACCCACGCGTCGTCGCGGACCCAGCCGTGCAGCGCGTCGGCCACGAGCGGGTACCCGCCGAGCTCGAAGCCCTCGAGCCCCGCGGCCTGATCGAAGCCCGTCTGCGCGACCACGCGCCCGGCGGCGTCGACCGCGAACAGCGCGTCGAAGCGACCGTCGGCGGGCATCGCCTCGCCCTGCTTGCGCAGCGCGGAGCGCGCCTTGTCGCGCGCCTCGGCGGGGACCTTGTCGGCCGCGGCCGACGACTTCGCGACCTGCGAGCGGATCTCCTCGTCGAGCGAGGGCGCGATGAGCAGGCTCGAGCGGCGGCGCGCGTCGTCGCGCAGGTAGGACGCGACGACCTGCACGTCGGGCTGCAAGCCCTCGCGCGCGGCGCGCAGCGCCTCGCGGTTGTGCACCGCCGTCGCGACGAACAGGAGGTAAGCGGACGCGCCGAGCGCGAGCGCGAGCACCAGGTACCAGAAGCGCGAGAGGACCATCGCTCAGTTGCCCCCTTCGTGCTTCTTGCCGGCCTTGCCGGGCGCGGCTTTGTCGGGTGGGGCCGGCGCGGCCTCGGTGAGCGCGAGGGCGTCCTTCACCTCGAGGTTGCCCGCGCCGACCTCGACGGCGCGCGGCGCGCCGACCGGGTTGCCCGCGAAGTAGCCGCGCAGCGTGTATTTCCCGGCGGCGAGGTTGGCGAAGGTGAAGCTGCCGTCGCGCGCGGGGTAGGCCACGGCGGCGACGAGCGGCTCGACGACGATCCACGCGCGCAGGCTTGGCGCGAGCTCGTCGCGCACCTCGTAGCGGCCCGGGCCGGGGGGCGTCCAGTCGCGCGAGGCGAGCGACGCGGTGTCGCCCGGCGAGAACGAGGCCTGCCCCACGCCGTAGAGCCGGTGCGGAAAGGGGTCGCGGTTCTCGAAGTGCACGCGCGTACCGGCCGCGACCACGAGCGTGACGGGCGTCGTGCGCCCGCCGCCGACCGTGACGAGCAGCGGCAAGGTGGGGGGCGGCTGCGCCCCCTCGGCGATGGCCGCGATGCACACCTCCTTGGGCGCGTACGCCGTGAGGTTGCGCAGATCGGAGCGCACCGTCGGCGACGGCTCGCGGAAGGTGAAGCGGTGCGCGGAGAGCTCCTTCGCCTCGTTCCACACGGGGTTGAGGAGCTTCTCGACGCCGACGACGCGCCCCTTGACCTGCGCGGCGAGCGCGAGGCCCGGCACGAGGGCGCACGCGAGCAGCGGCAGGGCGAGGAGTCGGCGCGGGAGGCGGCGGGCGAGGCGCATGGGGAGCGAACGGTACAAAACGCCGCGCGCTCTGTAAACGACGGCCTTTCGAGAACCGGGACCGGTCGCCGCGCCAGGCGGGGCCCCGGGCCTCAGAAGCGCGCGATGACCTCGACCTTGGCCCCCTCGAAAGGCGGGAACTGGCGGCAGACGCCGCTGATGCAGCGCAGGGCGCCGCGCTGCTGCCCGACGAAGAGCCGCGCGCTGGTGTCGGGCGTGAAGCGCCAGAGAAAGCCGCCGTTCCAGAAGTTCAGCCAGTCGCCGTGGCGGTCGAGGTACTCGTAGCCGAACGACACGATGGCCCGTGAGGCCCACTGCACCGAGAGGTAGTTCTCCCCCTCGTGCCAGCGCTCGGCGTCGGTCTCGTTCTCCGCGCGCACGCGGTGGAAGCCCTGGTCCTGCACAGCCCAGCCGGGCGCGACGGTGTGGAGCCAGTCGTACCGCGCATAGACCTCACGGTAGTAGCTGCGCGTCGAGGTGCCGGCGGCCGACACGAACGGCGTCGCCGCCTGGTCGACGCGAACGCCGCCCCACGCGTTGACGTGCGATCGGTGCTCGTCGTAGCTCGTCATCGCGCCGACGAAGGGGTCGAGCACGTCGTTGCGATCGACGTCGCGCAGCCCCTCGCCGAACGCGTCGCAGGTGCCGTTGCGCTCGGCCCACGTGCGGTAGACGCCGAGCGAGGCGTACGTCTTGAGCTCGCCCGCGACGCGCGCGTCGAGCCGCGCGCGGCCGCCGGTGGTGCAGGTGCCGAACGCGCCGAACTCGGAGTCGGTCGTGATGGGGCCGGTGGTCGGCGGCGCGCTGTAGGCGAGGATGGCGAACTCGGGGGCGCTGGTGTTGGCCAGCAGCGGCCAGAACCTGCGCGTGTGGCGAAGCTCGACCAGGAGGTTGACCGGGTCGCCCCCGACGCTGACGCTCGCGTAGACCGCGTGGCCATCGACGTCGGCCGGCGGCGACGACGCGCCGCCGAGCAGGCGGCTCGCCGCGTCGAGGCGCTGGCCGGCCACCTCGAGGTACGCGGCGGTGTTGCCCGGCAGGCGCGGCGCCGAGAGCGACACGCTCGCGGTCTCGATGAACTTGTCGGCGCGCGCGAGGGTGGCGCCCGAGTAGGTGACCTCGCCGAGGTCGCCGCGATCGCGCAGAAGCTCGCCGAGCCCGCCGCGCGAGACGATCGACGTCTGCACGCCCGCGAGCAGCTCGTCGGTCCCCACCTCGATGCGCGCGCCGACGATGCCGTCGGGGCGGTAGTTGGCCACGCGCGCGGCCGGGTCGGGCGAGCCCTCGCTCGGCGTCGGCATGCCGAGCATCACGAAGCTGGCCGGCGCGACGAGCCGCCGGCCCGAGGCCTCGTCGACGCGCACGGGGTTGGCCCAGCCGCCGACGAGCGTGCCGCCCCACCGCACGCCGGCGAGCTTGCCGTGCGCCTCGACCTTCGCGCCGCGCAGCGTCGTGTCGACGGCGACCTCGTCGATCTTGCGCAGCGAGAGCACGAGCCCGCGCCCGAACTGCACGTAGAAGTCGCCGAGGGTCGCCTCGAGCTCGGGCGTCGACCAGGTCGCGTAGAGCTTCGAGGGGTAGATCGTCTCGCGGTAGCGGTTGAGCAGCGCGCGCTCGGCGCCCGCGTAGCTCGCGTCCCAGTAGGCGCGGTCGCTCGTGCCGGCCGGGAGCGGCTGCGCGGCGGCGAGCTCGCGGCTCGCGAGCCAGCCCGGGCTCGGCGCGCTGTAGTACGCGGCGCTGTCGAGGCGGAAGCCGACGGTGAGCTTGTGCCACGACAGCTTGGTGTCGAGGCGGTTGATCCACTCGCCGTAGTGGTCGTCGTCGCGCGCCGCGTTGCGATTGTCGGAGTGCCAGTTGAAGATCGTCGTGTCGGTGACGTCCACGCGCACCGGCTTGTCGGCCACCGCGGGGAGGTCGAGCGCGCGCGCCGACGACGCGCCGAGGGCGACGAGCGCCGACGCGCACCCCGCCGCGAGCCGCGCGCCTCGCCTCACGGTCCGAGCTCGGCCACGATCTCGCGCTCGAGCGCGACCTCGTCGCCGGCGGTGTAGCCGTCGTGCTGGTGCACGATGCGCCCCTTGCGATCGATGACGACCGAGAACGGCGCGCTGCGGCGCGGGTTGTAGCTGGCCACGACGCGGCTCTCGGCGTCGAGCAGCACGGGGTAGGGCACGCGCCCCTGCGCGACGTCGCCGCGCACCTGCGCGAGCGACTCGGGGCCGTCGATGGAGACGCCGAGCACGAGCAGCCCCTTGTCGCGGTACTTGCGGTGCAGCGCGGCCAGGTGCGGCATCTCCGCCTTGCAGGGCTCGCACCAGGTCGCCCAGAACGCGATCACGACCACCTCCTTGCCGAGGTGCTCGGAGAGCTGGAAGCGCGCACCGTCGAGCGTGTCGAGCGCGAAGTCGGACGCCGTCGAGCCCGTCGCGGGGCCGGGTGCCGTCGCGGAGCCCGAGGCAGCGGCGCAGCCGGAAGCGGCGACGAGGGCGAGGGCGAGCAGCAGGGAGCGCGGTGACGTGGGCATGACGTGGGACCTCACAGGTGGCTCGCGATGTACGCCTCGATGTCGGCGGGCTTCTGGTTGGCGGCGGCGACGATCTGCATCGTCCGCGTGTCGACCACCATCGAAAACGGCACCGAGGTGCGATCGAAATACGCGAGCATCGCGTGCGCGGGGTCGAGCCCCGCGAAGAACGGCATCTCGAACGTCTGCGTCCAGGCCGCGACCTCGTCGGCGGTCGCGTCGGTTCCCGGGTCGGAGCCGTCGATGACGACGTCGACGAACGCGACCTGCGCGGCGAGCTTCGTCGCGACCGCCGGAAGCTCCTTGGCCTCCTCGCGACAGGGCGCGCACCAGAGCGAGCCCGCCCCGACGAAGAGCAGCTTCTTGGGCGACGCGGCGGTCGGGTCGTAAAAATCGTGCAGCGCGACGTCGACGAGCGCGGTCGAGGTGTAGGTCGCGTAGCCGCGGAAGGTCGCGTCGCGCACGTGCGCGCCGATGGTCGAGCCGTACGGCCCGGGCCAGGGCGCGCCCCCCTCGCCCTCGGGCGGAGGCTCGGGCTCGGCCTTGTACGACGAGCAGCCGGTCGCGAGCGCGAGCGCGACGAGCGCGGCGTGCCGCGCGAACGTCACGGAACGACGTACTGCGAGAGCTCGTCGCGCAGCCCGGCGAGCTGCTGCGCCGACGTGCCGCCGAACCAGCCGTCCTGCGTGTGGACGATCTTCATGGTGCGCGGGTCGATGAGCATGCCGAACGGGATGCCCTTCGCGTCGAAGTAGGCCGACATCTTCTTCGACGGATCGAGGAAGAGGGGGAACGGCAGGGAGTACGAGTCGAGCCACTGGTTGAGGTCGTCCTCGTTGGCCGGCAGCGGCGAGGCGGGGTTGTCCCCCTCGGTGAGGTTCTGCACGAAGGCCACGCCGAGCTCGTCGCGCAGCGCCTGGGCGCCGTTGGCGGTGTCGGACAGCGCCGCAGCCTCCTCGTTGCAGGGCGGGCACCAGATGGCGCCGGCGCTGAAGTCGATGAGCTTGATGCCCTTGCTGCCGTCGGGATCGTAGAAGTCGTGGAAGCTGACCGGCTGCAGGCTGCGGTCGTCGAAGCGCGGGTAGCCGAGGAACGTCGCGTCGGCGATGGTGTCGCCGGTGCGCGTGCCGTAGGGCCCGACGGGGTAGGCCGCGGTGGAGTTGGCGGGAGCCTCGAGGCCGGCGCCGCCGTCGTAGGGCTTGCTGCCGCAGCCGAGCGCGCAGAGGCACGCGAGGCCGGCGAGGGACGTGAGCGAGAGGGAGACGCGCATGGAAAAACTCCGGGGGCCGAGCTTGCAGGACAGTATCGACCTGTGGTCGAGTGTCAAGCTTGGTCGGCCGCTGAGCCACGCTCGCGCGAGCACGCCGCGGCTCGCGCTTCGACTCCGCATTTCCCCCTTCTTGGAGTTCCGCTTGAAGACGTCGTTCTCCCGCCTCGCCGCGCTCGTCGCCCTCGCCTTCGCGGCCGCCGCCGTCGACGCCTGCTCGAGCAAGGCCGACCCGTGCACGCAGGACCAGTGCATGGCGAACAACGTCTGCGCCGGCGAGCCCGCCGCGTGCCGCCTCAAGTGCAACGTCCCGGGCGACTGCCCCGAGGGCTACGCGTGCCGCACGCAGCCGAGCGACTCGGGCGCGCAGACGGTGTGCGTGGCGCAGCCCGTGCCCGTCGGCGGCGGGGGCTACCTCACGAGCTGCGCGCAGAACCTCGGCGCCGACTGCGCCGAGGGCTTCGTGTGCAACGGCGCCAAGGCCCAGCTCGACGCGACCTGCACCAAGCTCGACGGCTGCTCGTCCGACGGCGAGTGCCCCGCGTCGCAGTGGTGCAGCGAGCTGCACCGGCGCGTCTGCGCGTCGGTCGCGCCCGACAACGACTGCCGCACCGACTCGATCTGCGTGACCAAGTACGGCGCCGGCTACAAGTGCGTCGGCTACCAGGCGCCCTACCAGGGCCAGTGCCAGAAGACGTGCACCTCCGACGACGAGTGCACCGAGGGGGGCACCTGCCGCGACGTCGCGGGCGGCTCGGGCGTCAAGCGCTGCTACATCGACCAGGCCGGCGACTGGTGCGACCGCATCCCCGACTCGTGCCCCACGGGCTACTCGTGCCGCGACAAGCAGGGCGCCGATGGCGCGCTCTTCGCGGCCGCGCGCGCGTGCGTCAACCGCGACTACTGCGCCCCCTGCACCGAGAGCACCGAGTGCGCCACCGCCTCGGCCTGCATCGCCGACGCGAACGGCGCGCAGTACTGCAGCCCGCAGTGCGCCCCCGACAGCCCCGCCACCTGCCCGCCCGAGGCGGCGTGCCAGCAGGTCGCCGGCGAGTACCACTGCGTGCCGCGCGCCGGCTCGTGCCGCGTCGAGGCGCCGACCGCCTGCTC
>CAITLX010000562.1 GCA_903893335.1 uncultured delta proteobacterium
CGCTGAGCGAGACGCTGTGCCTCGGGCTCGGCGGCATCAACACCGGCCCCGGCAAGGGGGACCTCTTCTTCTTCGCGCTCGAGCCCTTCGCGCCCTGACCTCGCCCGCCGATGCTCCACCTCGTCGTGAACCCTCGCCTCGCCCCCCTCGCGCTCGCGCTCGTCGCGCTCGCGGCGTGCGGCGCCGACGACACTCCGGCGCCCACGTTCGACGTCGTGGTGCGGGTGAGCGGCGATCCGGGCCAGCCGGTCGGCGGGGCGCAGATCCTCCTCGGCGGCGCGAAGGTCGGCGCCACGAGCGCCGCGGGCGTCGCCAAGCTGCGCGTGCGCGGCGAGGAGGGGGAGCAGGTCGAGCTCGGCGTGGCGTGTCCGGCCGGGTTCCGCTCGCCGCCTCGCCCGCTCGTCGTCGGGCTGCGCCGCCTGTCGGACCCGACCAAGCTGCCCGAGTACGAGGCGACCTGCCTGCCGAGCACGCGCACCGTCGTCGTCGTGGTGCGCGCCGAGGGGGGGCCCAACTTGCCGGTGCTCTACCTGGGCCGCGAGGTCGCGCGCACCGACGCGTCGGGCGCGGCGCACGTCGTGCTCGACAAGGCAGGCGGCGAGAGCTTCGAGCTGATGCTCGGCACGGGCGAGAAGGGGGCCGAGGCGCTCCGCCCGAAGAACCCCGTCGTGACCTTCAACGTGCGCGCGCGCGACGACCTCTACGTGTTCGACCAGCGCTTCACGAGCGAGGTCCGGAGGGTCTGGAAAGCGACGGGGCCCACGCGGCTCTGATCGACCGCGCGCAGGCGCCGGGCCCCCGGTCTCTTGCGCCTCCCGAGCGTCCGCCGGTACGCTTCGAGGCTCAAGCGTCATGCTCCCCCGCGCCGCCCTCGCCTTCGGCCGTGTCGCCTCCGACACGCGCGGCGCCGTCATGACGGAGTACCTCGTGCTGCTCGGGTTCGTCGGGCTCGGCGTCGCCGCCGCCATCGTCGGGCTCGGACCCACGCTGCTGTCGAGCTACGAGCGCGCCCGCTCCATCCTCGTCAGCCCCATGCCCTGACGCGCCCGCGCGTCGACACGTCCCCCGAGGAGTCCCTCATGCAGAAGCTCAAGAACCTCTTCCACGACCGCCGCGGCGCCAACCTCGTCGAGTACATCATCCTCGTCGGCGTCGTCGCCCTGCTCTCCATCGCCGCCTTCAAGATGTTCGGCAAGCAGGTGCAGTCGAAGGTCGAAGAGCAGGGCAACAAAGTCCACGACATCGGCAACTGAGGCGCGGCTCGGGCACCTTCGTGCGGAGCCTGCACGCGTTCCTGCTCGCGGCGGTCGCGCTGTCGGCCGTCGCAGCGGCGTACGACGCGCGCAAGGGGGAGATCCCGAACGCGCTGACGCTCGGCCCGCTGGCCCTCGCGCTGCCCGTGCACGCGCTGCTCGAGGCGCCCCACGGCATGAAGGCCGCCGCCCTCGCGCTCGCGGCCTCCGTCGGCGGCGCGGCGCTGTGCGCCCTCGTGCCGC
Source organism: uncultured delta proteobacterium (assembly GCA_903893335.1). GTDB lineage: Bacteria > Myxococcota_A > Polyangia > Polyangiales > Polyangiaceae > CAITLX01. Next base: position 1,497 of record CAITLX010000562.1, read on the forward strand.
TCTTGCTCTACTGGAAGGGGGCGATCGGCGGCGGCGACGTGAAGCTCCTCGCGGCGCTCGGCGCGCTGCTCGGGCCGTCGGTGGGGCTCGAGGCGACGACCTACGCCTTCGTCGCCGCGGCGCTCGTCGCCCCCGCGCGCATGGCGTGGGAGGGCAAGCTGCTCGCGACGCTGGGCAACACGCTCGCGCTCGTGGTCAACCCGCTGCTGCCGGCCGCCCGACGGCGCCCCCTCGCTCCCGAGATGCTCACCTGGATGCGCTTCGGGCCGTCGATCTTCGTCGGGACGCTCGCGGCCGCCGTCGCGCGGTGGAGCTGAGCCGTGCGTCGCCGAGGTCAGCGCGGGGCCGTGTACGTCGAGTTCCTCGTCGCGTTCCTGCCCATGCTCATCTTCTTCGAGTGCCTGGTGCAGCTCGCCGGGCTCTTCACGGCCAAGCTCGTCGTCGGCCACGCGGCGACGACCGCGGTGCGCGCGGCGGCGGTCGTCGTCGCGGACGACCCCCGCTACTACAACGATCAGCCCGTGGGCCAGGCGACGGGCGATCGCCGCGACGCGGTGCTGCGCGCCGCCGCGATGCCCCTGCGCACCGTCAAGAGCGTCGTCGACGTCGCCATCACGTTCCCCTCGTCGGCGGGCGGCAACGACGACAAGACGAGCTACGTGTCGGGCGACGCCATCCGCGTGCGCGTCGACGCGACCTACCGCTGCTTCGTTCCCTTCGCGAGCCGGCTCGTGTGCAGCTTCCTCACCGGGCGACGCCAGCTGGTGGGCGAGGCAGGGCTGCCGTACCACGGCGCCGATTACGCCTACGGGTCGGCGTCGGCCGTCGCCACGGGGCCCTTCTGATGTCGGCGCGCGGGCTCGCCACCGATCGGCGCGGCGCCGTCATGGTCGTCGCCGTCTTCATGTCGGCGTTCCTCGTCGGCGGCCTCTGGTACCTCATCGGCATCGGCGACGCGGTGCTCTACCGCGAGCGCATGCAGGACGGCGCCGACGCCGTCGCGTAC
>CAITLX010000563.1 GCA_903893335.1 uncultured delta proteobacterium
ACCTCGTCGACGACGACGTGCGCGGCGACACCGTCGTGCGCGAGGGGCTCGCGCGCGCCACGACGCGCGTGCGCGAGCGCGTCTTCGCCTCGCTCGGCGTCCCCCTCCCCCCCGCCCGCGTGCGGGTCGCGGCCGATCTGCCGCCGCGCCACGTCGTGCTCTCGCTCTTCGAGGTGCCGGCGCGCGTCGCCGCGCTCGACGCCTCGATGTCCGACGCAGACGTCGCCGCCCCCGTGGTCGGCCGGGTCGAGCCCATCGTCGCCGCGCGCGCGGCCGACTACCTCGGCATCACCGAGACCCAGACGCTGCTCGATCAGCTCGAGTCGATCGCCCCCGCCATCGTGCGGCAGGTCGTCCCCAAGCCCGTCCCGGTGCCCGTGCTCGCCGACGTGCTGCGGCGCCTGGTCGAGGAGCGCGTCTCGGTGCGCGATCTGCGCGCAATCCTCGAGGCGCTCTCGCAGCTCGCCGCGGTCGAGAAGGATCCGCTCCAGCTCGCCGAGCTGCTGCGCGGCCACCTGCGCCGCGCCACCACCTGGCGCCTGACCCGCGGCGAAGGCGAGCTCGGCGTCTACCTCCTCGACCCGGCCATCGAGGACGAGGTGCGGCGCGCCATCACGCGCACGACCGCCGGCAGCTTCCTCACGCTCGCGCCCGCCGCCGCGCGCGACATCGTGCGCGCCGTGCGCCGCGCGCTCACCGAGGCGCCGCCGCCGGACGCGGGCATCGTCGTGCTCACCCAGCCCGATGTGCGGCGCTTCGTGCGCAAGCTGCTCGAGACGGACCTGCCCGAGGCCACCGTGGTCTCGTTCGCCGAGCTGCTGCCCGAGATCGCCCTGCGTCCGCTGTCGCGCGCGACGCTCGCGGGCCTCGGCGCCTGAGCGCTACGGCCGCGGCGCGCCTCAGACCCGGCGCACCTGCATCTCGCGCGGGACGGCGCCGCTGCGCAGCAGCACCTGACGCGCCTCCTTGGCGAGCAGCGGGTGCACCTTCTTCATGGTGAACGCCGCGAGCAGCTGCGGGTTGATCTTCATCAGCTTGTGGAGGTCCGTCTTCATCGAGCGAAGATCGTTGGTCGCCACGTGCGCGAACGCGAGCGCGCGCAGCAGCTGCGGGCGAAGCTCGGCGAGCTCGGCCTCCTCGGGGTCGAACAGCGAGAGGGTGTCGAGCGCCTTCTTCGCGTGCCCGGTGCGCGCCCAGGCCTCACCGATGACCGACGCGAGCGTGGCGCGCGTCTTGGGGTGCTGGTGGCGCGAGAGGTCGATGGAGTCGACGAGCGCGCGCGCGCGGTCGGTCTCGCCGAGCAGCAGGTGGATCATCGCGCGCTGCGCGCGCGCCTCGTCGGCCACCGGGGGCAGCACGCGCCCGAGGTCGACCGCCTCGAGCGTCGCGAGCGCCTCGCGGGCGCCGTCGAGCCCCTCCTGGAGCTGAAGCTGCGCCTTCGCGAAGGTGGCGGCGGTGTCCCCCTTCTTGTAGTCGCTCGCGAGCCGGGCGAGCGCCTCCTTGCGCCCTTCGGGCGTCTGGGCGCCCTGCACCAGGGCGGCGACGCCGCGCGCCTTCTTCACGTAGCGCACGAGCCAGACGCCGCCGCCGGCGACCGCCAGGGTGACGGCCACCGCGACGCCGTACGACCAGGGGCGCCCGATGAGCGCCATCACGACCCAGACGGCCAGGAGGATCGCGCCGACCCGCAGGGCGGTCTTCTTCACGGCGTCGGCCGAGAGCGGATCGAGGGACGCGGCGGAGGCGGGCTTGGTCACGCGGGGGTCATAGCGCCAGGGTCGGGCCCGAAGCAACCCGCGTCAGCTCGGCGGAGCCGGCGGCACGAAGCTGTCGGGCGGGGCCTCGTCGCCGAACGCCACCAGGCGCAAATGCAGGAACAAGCTCTGGGCGATCGACATGACGGGCACCGCGAGCAGCGCCCCGGGGACGGCGAAGAAGTGCTCGCCGACCAGCAGCGAGAAGACGACGAGCACGGGGTGGATCTTCGCCGCGTCGCCGATGATCTTCGGGTTGAGGAAGTTGGCCTCGAGCTGGTGGATGCCGACGATCCAGGCGAGCACCAGCACCGCGGTGTGCAGCGACTGCGTGAGCGCCACCGCGACGATCGGGATCGAGCTGAAGATCGAGCCGAAGATCGGCACGAGCGACATGACGCCCGCGAGCACCGCGAGGATCGGCCAGTACTTGAGGCCGAACAGCGAGAAACCCACCGCCGAGAGCACGCCATTGACCAGGCAGATGAGCAGCTGACCGCGCACGACGCCCGCGAGCCCCTGATCGACGCGCGCGACGAGCGCGTCGAACGAGCGTCGCGACGGCGGGCGCACGAGCGAGCGGAAGAAGTCGTAGACGCGCTCGCGCGTGATCATGAGGTACGCCGCGAGCATGAACGTCATGAAGAAGATGAAGATGGCGCGCGAGACGGCGGCGACCACGTCGCGCCCGAGCCGCAGGAGCTCGACGACGTTCTTCTGGCCGTAGGCGAGCGCGCGCGAGGCTGCCTCGGTGCCGAGGTTCGCGAGATCGAACGGCCGCGCAGCGGCGCGCGGCGAGATCGGCTCGATGCGCCAGTGGCCGTCGCCCACCTGGCGCACGTCGACCCCCGCCCCCACGTCGATGTCCCACGAGCCGTCGGCGCGCCGCGACAGGTGCGCGTCGGGCTCTCCGGGCGCCGCCGCCGGAGGGGGCTCGGCCGACACCTGGTCGAGGTGGATCCCGGTGCGCCGCACGAGCCAAGCGCGCGCCGCCGGCACGTACTCGTCGCGCGCCTTGAGCGCGAGCGACGGGGCGTCGGCGATCAGGCTCTGCATCTCGGCCACGAGCCGCGGCGCGGTCGCCGCGACCGACGCCCACCCGCCGAGCAGCACGAAGGCGTAGACGACGAGCACCGCCGCCCAGCGCGGTAGCCTCGCGCGCTCGACGCGCCGCACGAGCGGCGTGAGCACGTACGCGAGCACGATCGCGAGCACGAAGGGGAAGAGCACCTCGTGCGACAGCGCGAGCACGAGCGCCGCCACACCGGCGCTGACCGAGAGGAAGATGACCCGCCCCCGGCGCGACCCCGAGGCGCCGTCAGGGGAGCGCGGCATGGGCCCCCGGCAGGTCGGCGAAGTGGGGCTGGAGGTGGCGGTAGGTCGCCTCGAGGTGCTGCGGCATGACGCGAACGTCGGCGACGACGGGCATGAAGTTGGTGTCGCCCGCCCAGCGCGGCACGACGTGGACGTGCAGGTGCTCGGCGATGCCGGCGCCCGCTGCCTCGCCCAGGTTCATCCCGACGTTGATGCCCTGCGCGCCGACCGCGCGGCGCAGGCGCTTCACCACCTCGCGGGTCAGCCGGAAGAGCGCGTCGTGCGTCGCGTCGTCGAGGTCGGAGAGGTCGGCGACGTGCACCTTGGGAATGACCAGCAGGTGCCCCGCGGCGAACGGGTAGCGGTTGAGCACGACGAACGCGCGCTCGTCGGACACGAGCACGAGATCGCTCGCGAACCGCTCAGGCTCGCTCGCCGCATAGGTGCAGAAGACGCACGTGCCCGGCGTCTTCTTGGCGAGGATGTACTCCATGCGCCAGGGGGCCCAGAGGGGAGGTCGCACGGCGGACGAAGCTAGCAGACCCAGCCGCCGGCGCGATCGCCCGATTGGCCCTCGGCGCCAGCCGCGGCCCCGAAATGCGGAGCGCCCGCCCATGGAGACCACGGACGGGCGCTTCGCAGCGAGGGCCCCTCACGGGGCCTCGCGTCTCTGTCGTCGCTTACTTCTTGATCGCGTCGTCGAGCTTGCCGCCGAGCTTCTCCTTGATGAGATCGCCCAGCGTGCTGCCGCCGCGCGCGCCTTCGCGCTCGCGCACGACCGCGCTCGCCTGCTGCGCGGTGCCCGACTCGCCCACGTTGCGCATCGTCGCGGTGACGCGGCGATCCATCGAGTCGACGTTGGCGATCTCGCACTTGATGACGTCGCCGGTGCGGAGCTTCTTGCCCTCCTCCTCGACGATGTCCGACAGCTGGATCATGACCTCGACGCCCTCGCGAACCCGCGCGAAGATCGCGTAGTCGGCGACGCTGATGACCGTCGCCTGAACGACGACGCCGGGGGGCATCTCGTTGAGGAGCGTCGGCCACGGGTCGTCGATCAGCTGCTTGACGCCGAGCGAGACCTTCTTGTCGTCGTGGTTGATGCTGAGGATGATGGCCTCGACGTCGTCACCCTTGTGGTAGAGGTCCGCCGGGTTGTTGACCTTGAGCGTCCACGAGAGGTCGCTCTTGTGGACCATGCCGTCCACGCCATCCTCGATGCCGACGAACACGCCGTAGTCGGTGAGCGAGCGCACCTTGCCGGCGATCTTGTCGCCGGGGCGGTACTTCTCGGTGAAGATCGACCAGGGATCGGGCTCGAGCTGCTTCAGCCCGAGGCTGATGCGCTTGCTCTTCGCGTCGACCTCGAGCACCTGGCACTCGACCTCCTGGGCCATCTCCACGATCTTCGAGGGGTGCTTGACCTTCTTGGTCCAGCTCATCTCGCTGACGTGGATGAGACCCTCGACGCCCGGCTCGAGCTCCACGAACGCGCCGTAGTCGGTGACGCTCATGACCTTGCCGCGGACGCGCTTGCCCGCGGGGTACGCCTCCTCGGCGTGGTTCCACGGGTCTTCCTGCGTCTGCTTGAGGCCGAGCGATACGCGCTCGGTCTCGGCGTTGTACTTGAGGACCTTGACGGTGACCTCGTCGCCGACCTGGAAGACCTCGCTCGGGTGGTTGACGCGACCCCAGCTCATGTCGGTGATGTGCAGGAGCCCATCGATGCCGCCGAGATCGACGAACGCGCCGTACTCGGTGATGTTCTTGATGGTGCCCTTGACGATCATCCCCTCGGTGAGGGTCTGGAGGGTCTTGGCCTTCATCTCGTCGCGCTCCTTCTCGAGGAGCACACGACGGCTGAGCACGATGTTTCCGCGCTTCTTGTTGAACTTGATGACCTTGAACGCGTAGGTCTGCCCGATCAGCTTGTCGAGGTTGCGGATGGGGCGGAGATCGACCTGCGAGCCGGGGAGGAACGCCTTGACGCCGCCGCGGATGGTGACCGAGAGGCCCCCCTTCACGCGCTGCGAGATGGTGCCGTCGATGAGCTCGTCGCGCTCACAGGCGCTCGAGATCTCGTCCCACACCTTCATCTTGTCGGCCTTCTCCTTGGAGAGGCTGACCAGACCGTCGTCGTTCTCGTGGCTCTCGATGTAGACGTCGACCTTGTCGCCCGCCTTGATCGTGATCTCGCCGCCGGGACCTGCGAACTCGTTGAGGGGGATGACTCCCTCGCTCTTGCCGCCGATGTCGACGATGACGTTGTCGCGGCCGATCGAGACGATGAGACCGCTGACGATCTCGCCTTCGCGACCGAGATCGCCGGACGCGATGCTCGCCTCGTAAAGGGCGGCGAAGGAGTCGGTGCCGGCCGTGCCGGCGTCGTTGCTCTGCTGGGTAGTCATCTGGTGTGTGGATTCCTCGGGAGTCGGCCGACGGGCCGAGCTTGGGCGCGCGCGACGCGCGCTCTGCGGATGTCGCGGCCGGACCACGCAGGTTGCGTGCTCTCGGCAAGGGTGGCGGCTCCTAGCCCAGAGCGGAAACCGCGTCAAACGCTAGAGCTTGCGACTGGGGCACTTTGCCCCCGCGGTACGCGCGAGGCGTGGGTCAGCGCGGGAGCTCGAGCCGGCGCACGGGCCTACCTGCGCGCACCGAGCGGACGAGCTCGGCCAGCGCGGCGGCGCCGCGCTCGAGGCCGCTGGCCGGCCAGGGAGCCGAGAGCGTCACCAGCCCGCGGGCGTCGTCGGAGACGACCGTGGCGCCCGCGAGCGCCTGCTGCTCGCCCGCGAGGTCGGGCAGGTGCACGAGGGCCGCGACCGCTGCCGCAGCGCCGACGGCAGCGAGCAGCGTCCCGCGCAGGACCGGCGGGGGCACGCCGTGACCCGCGTGCAGGCGCACGGTGAGCGCGGGCGCGTCGCCGAGCTCGAGCCAGCCATTCGCGGCGTCGGCCCCCGCGAGCGCGCCCCCCCAGACGCCGTCGTTGCCGGCGAACGACACCGGGGCGACGGGCAGCGCGCGGACGATGGCAGCGTCGCCCTCGGCGCGCGCGTCGGAGAGCGCCGTGGCGTCGCTGGCGATGAGCAGGGTGCGGTCGTCGGCCTGCCCGATGGCGATCCCCGAGCGGCCGAGCACGAGCGTGATGCCATCGGCCGCGAGGGCGGAGCCGAGGGTGGGCTCCTCGGCGGCCAGCTTGGCGAGGTCGGGCACGACCGCGCGGGGGAAATTGCCGCCGATCGCGAGGACCCAGCGCGCGGCGACCCCCACGGGCTCGATCGAGAGCACGACCTCGCGCGGGTCGCGCCCGAGGTGGATGCCGGTGGTGTCCTCGAGGCGGTCGCCGAAGGTCGAGGCGCCCCCCTCGGCCGGCCCGGGGTCGAGCCAGAGGGCCGCGAGCGGGCGGCGGATCGGCGCGTAGCCGACCAGCGCCGAGAAGTCGGCGCGCACGACGAAGGCCGCGCCCGGCAGCACGTGGCGCGTGGCGACCGGCTCGTAGCGCACCACCAGCCAGTAGAAGGCGCCGCCGACCGCGGCGAGGGCCACGAGCGCGAGCCCGAGCACGGGAACGAGCCACGCGCGGCGACGCGTGGGACGACCGCCGGTGGCGGGGGGGACGGCTGCGAGCGGCACGGCGGGCGACCCTAGCACCGGGGCGGCGCCATGGGTCCGGCGTCGGTCCTCAGGGGGCGAACGGGACCCGCACGGTCAGGACGGGGCCCTCGGCCGCGACCTGCGCCGCGCGCAGGGGGGGAGCGGTCGCCGCGAGGGCCGCGAACGCCCCTTCGAGGTCGGCGCGAGCAGCGGCCGCGCGCTCGCGGGTCGCGAAGGTCAGCCGAGCCGTGAGGGCGAGCGCTCCCCCCTGCCCTTCGTCGAGCGCGCCGTGGGCCGACACGAGCCCCTCGACGACGCGCGCAAGCTGCGGACGCCCCGCCGCGACCAGCAGCGGCCCCACCCCCCGGCCGCGAACCGCGAAGCTCCCCAGACCCTGGGCAGCGGGGGCGAGCGCAGCATCGCCTCGCGAGGTCGCGCGGGCGCGGGTCGCGTCCACCTCGGCCGGCGTCGCGAGCACGACGCGCTCGCCGACGCGCGCGAGCAGCGCGACGCCGTCCCTGGGCGCGGAGGGGCGCTCGAGCTCACCGGGCCCCGCCTCGACGGCGCG
>CAITLX010000564.1 GCA_903893335.1 uncultured delta proteobacterium
CGACGCCGAACGCCGCCGTGTACGTGCAGGGTGTGCTCGACGGCATCGACGCCCACGCGGCTGGCAGCATGGCGTTCGCCTGGTGCAAGGGGCTGGGGGGCTGGTGCGGCCTCGACGCGAACGGTCGCCCCGGCGGCGCCAACGCGGTGCTCGTCGGCGCGACCGCGCCGCGCATCGCGGGTACCCCGCTGCGCATGACGCACCACGACGGCGTCTTTCACCTCGAGTACGCGCCGTCGGGCCAGGGGGTGACCGAGGTCGTCGTCCCGAAGGCCGCGTATCCGCAGGGTTACGGCGTCGCGCTGGTCGGCGCCGCTCGCACCAGCACCGCTGGCGCGAGCGGCGACGTGCTCCACCTGGTCGCCGCCGAGGGGGCGACGCTGGTGACGCTCGACGTCACGCCGCAGTAGCGGCGCGCCGCGCGACGCTGCCTGTCAAAGACAGACGTCGGGGGTGCAGCCGCACTGGCCCCCCTGGCACGAGCAGGTGGCGCCCGCGGCGCAGGGGTCGGCGCCGCCGTCGGTGGCGACGACGCACATCATCGTGCAGAAGGTCTGCGTCGGGTCGCCGCCGAGCGTCGCGCAGAGCGTGGCCTTGCCGTTGCCCTTGCAGTCCGAGAGGGCCTGGCAGTACTTGCCGACGCCGAGGGCGTTGCCCGGGTCGCCCGGCTTGCCGCACGAGGTGCCCGCGTCGGCCTGACCACCCGCGCCGCCCGCGGCGTCGGGCGTCGTCGCCGGCGAGTCGCTGCTGCTGCAGCCTGCGAGCGCGAGGAGGGTCGTGAGGAGCGATGCGCAGAGGGGCTTCATTGGCCGCTCGTCTCGCTCCAGACGCCGTCGTTGCAGTCGATGTCCTGCGTCGCCGGGTAGAACATGCCGAACGCGACGCACATCTCCTGCGGGAACGCGAGCGGCGAGGTCGTCGAGTTGAGCCAGTCGCAGGTCACGCGCACGTTGTCGCCGGCGTGCAGCACGAGCGGCGCGTCCTTCGTGTAGAGGTTGCGCGGCGCGTTCGTCTGGTACTCGGTCTTCCACGCGACGTCGTAGAGCGTGGTGGTGGCGCTGCCGGTCGTCTGCTCGACCAGCACGTGCGTGCCCCACTCGTGCTCGTGGCCGGCGAGCAGGAACATCGTCAGGTCCTTCTCGACCTTGCAATCGTGGACGGTGCGCCCGGTCGCGTGCGGCGCGACGTCGATCTGCGTCGAGTTCACGGTGAACGAGCCGGCGAGCTGGCGCGAGCCGTCGGCGGCGAGCCCCTCGAGGTTGAACGCGACCTGGCCGTCCATGGGCTGCTGGGTGAAGTTGATCCAGTGCGTCTGCACCATCACGTTCGAGCCCGCGCGCAGCCGCAGCGCGATGCCGTCGGGGATGGGGAAGTTCTGCACCTGGTCGGAGGCGCCGCCGATGAAGCGCGCGCGCGACATGTCGTCGTCGTTGCAGACGTGCGTGTCGCCGGGCGTGCCCCAGTTGCCGACGTCGAACAGCACGGCGTGGTGGCCGGGCTTGCTGTACGCCCCGATCGACGCGACGAGATCGACGTCGGTCGTGAAGGGGTTCTTCATGATCGTGCAGTAGGTCACGTCCTGTCCGGGCTGGATGCCGGCGAAGACGGGCGAGACGAGCTGCACCTCGTTGGCCTTCGGCGCCGGGGGCTCGAAGCCGGGGATGAGGCCCGAGGCCGGCTCGGCGGGGCTCGAGCTGCTGCAGCCGGCCAGCGCGAACAGCGAGAGGGCGAGGGCACGCTTCGTCATGGTGCCGAGCATGGTCACACGCGCCCTCGGGGGCGTCACGCAGACTTTTCGCGCGAGGGGGTGGGGTCGCCCGCGTGCGGTGGGCGATGAGAGCGGAGGCACAGCGAATTGTGCAAGCAAAACGGCGACGTGCGCCCCGCGCACCTCGGCACGCGGGGCTGCTCGGGAGCAGGCGAAGAGCGCGCAAAACGCGCGCGTTCGGGCGTTGGTCGGCCCCGCCGACGCTCAGAACAGCGCCGCGGCCGTGTCGTCGACCCAGACGTACGCCTCGTGCGGAACGCGCAGGCGGTCCCCCTCGCGCACGAGGCGCCCGCGCGCGACGAGCCTCTCGGCCGCCCGCGCTCGCTCGCGGGGCCAGGGCTCGCAGCCCACCGCCGCCGCCGCCTCGGCGAGGTCGAGCCCGTCACGCATGCGCAGCCCGAGCATGATGCGCTCGCGCAGGCGCGTCTCGGCGTCGAGCGCCTCGACCGTCGCCACCACGCCCCCCTCGGCGGCGGGGGCCAGCGGCGTCGCGCCTCGCGCGGCGGCGGCGTAGCGCGCCGGGTCGAGCACGTTGCGCCAGCGCATGGCGCCCCCGGCCTGCGCGAGCGTGCCGTACGCCGCGCAGCCGAGCCCCAGGTAGTCGTCGCCGCGCCAGTAGCCGACGTTGTGGCGCGCGCGCTCGCCGGGTCGCGCGAAGTTCGACACCTCGTAGTGCTCGAGCCCCGCTTCGGCGAGCGCCGCGTCCACGGCGAAGAAGCTCTCGACCATCGCGCCGTCGTCGGCGAGCGGCAGGCGACCGCGCCGCGCGAGCTCGCCGAAGCGCGTGCCCGTCTCGACGATGAGGGCGTAGGCCGAGACGTGGTCGACGCCGAGGTCGGCCAGCTCGCGCGCGTCGGCCGCGGCCGAGGCGGGCGTCTGGTCACCGACGGCGTAGATGAGGTCGGCCGAGAGCCGAGGCACCCCCGCAGCCCGCACCTCGCGCAGCGTGGCGCGCGCCTCGTCGGCGCTGTGCAGCCGGCCGAGGTGGCGCAGGCGGGCGTCGTCGACGGCCTGGACCCCGACGCTCAGCCGATCGACTCCGACGTCGACGAGCGCGCGCGCCCGGTCGCCGTCGAGCGAGCTGGGGTTGCACTCGACGGTCACCTCCGGCGGGGCGCCGGCGGCGCCGAAGTGGCGGCGAACGGCGTCGAGCACGCGGCCGAGCGCGCGCGGCTCCCAGAGCGAGGGGGTGCCGCCGCCGAAGAACACGCTCGCCAGCGCGTAGCCCTCGAGCCCCGCTGCGCGGGCGTCGAGCTCGGCGAGGACCGCGTCGGCGTAGGCCTCGTGGTCGATGGCCGCGAGCGTCGCGCCGCTGCCCGCCGCGGCGGGAGCCGTCTCGTAGGAGACGAAGTCGCAGTAGCCGCACTTCTGCAGGCAGAACGGGAAATGTACGTAGACGCCGAGCGGATGCATGGCTGAAAGCCCCGGAGTTTGCCCGAGAAATACGCGGGTGTTACCCTACTTGGTCCGCGCTTCCTGGTCGCGGCGTCGCCATGCCGAAGCTCGCGGAACTCATCGAGCGCATTCAAGCGTACCACCCTGCGGCCGACGTCGAGATCGTGTCGCGTGCGTACGCGTACAGCGAGAAGGCGCACGAGGGGCAGAAGCGCAAGAGCGGCGACCCCTACTTCGTGCACCCGCTGGCGGTCGCCGGCATCATCACCGAGCTCAAGCTCGACATCGCGAGCATCTGCGCCGGCCTCCTGCACGACGTCGTCGAGGACACCCTCGCGACCGTCGAGGACATCGAGCGCGACTTCGGCCCCGAGGTCGCCTTCCTCGTCGACGGCGTCACCAAGCTCTCGAAGATCAACTTCACCTCGAAGGAGGACCGGCAGGCGGAGAACTTCCGCAAGATGGTCGTGGCGATGAGCCGCGACATCCGCGTGCTGCTCGTCAAGCTCTGCGACCGCCTCGACAACATGCGCACGCTCGACTTCATGAGCGACGAGGGGCAGGAGCGCATCGCCCGCGAGACGATGGACATCTACGCGCCGCTCGCCAACCGGCTCGGCATCGCGCGCTTCAAGGGGGAGCTCGAGGACCTCTCGTTCAAGTACCTCGAGCCGACGGCGTACCGCGAGCTCAACGGCAAGATCGCGCGCTCGCAGAAGGAGCGCGAGCGCTACATGCACGACGTGTGCAAGACGCTCGCCGCGCGCCTCGCCGAGCAGGGCTTCTCGGCCGACGTGACGGGCCGCGCCAAGCACATCCACTCGATCCACCGCAAGATGCAGGCGCAGAGCTGCGAGTACGAGCAGGTCTACGACGTCATCGCGTTCCGCATCCTCGTCGAGACGGTGGCCGACTGCTACGCGACGCTCGGCGTCATCCACTCGCGCTGGACGCCGATCCCCGGGCGCTTCAAGGACTACGTCGCGCTGCCCAAGCCCAACATGTACCAGTCGCTGCACACGACGGTCATCGGCCCGGGGCGCGAGCGCATCGAGATCCAGATGCGCACCCACGAGATGCACCGCGTCGCCGAGAACGGCATCGCGGCGCACTGGAAGTACAAGGAGCGCATGTCCGGCGGCGTCGACCCCGCCGACGCCGCGCGCTTCGGGTGGCTCCGTCAGCTGATGGAGTTCCAGAAGGAGATGAAGGACCCGGCCGAGTTCCTCGAGTCGGTCAAGGTCGACCTCTTCACCGACGAGGTCTACGTCTTCACGCCCAAGGGGGACGTGCGCGTCTTCCCCCGCGGCGCGACGCCCATCGACTTCGCGTACGCCATCCACTCCGAGGTCGGCGAGCACTGCTCGGGCGCCCGCATCAACGGCGCGATCGTGCCGCTGCGCTACAAGCTGCGCAACGGCGACGTCGTCGAGGTGATGACGAGCCCGAACCAGCACCCGTCGAAGGACTGGATCGAGCACGTCATCACGGGCCGCGCCAAGAGCCGGGTGCGCGCGTTCCTGCGCACCGAGCAGCGCGACCGCTCGCTCAAGCTCGGCCGCGAGCTGCTCGAGAAGGCGCTGCACGCACGCGGCATCTCCATGCAGCGCTTCCTCAAGTCGCACGACTCGGTCGCGCGCGTGCTCGAGGAGCACAAGGTGCTGAACGAGGACGAGCTCTACATCAACATCGGCTACGGCAAGATCGCCCCCGAGGCGGTCGCCGCGCTGCTGATGCCCGAAGGCGGCACGGCGCGCGAGACGGTCGCGCCGCCCGCGATCCGCGAGGGGCGCATCGAGTCGCTCGTGCGCAAGGTCACGGGCAAGTCCGACTCCGCCATCAAGCTGAGCGGCATCGACGACGTGCTCGTGCGCTACGCGAAGTGCTGCAACCCCGTGCCCGGCGATCCCGTCACGGGCTTCATCACGCGCGGGCGCGGCGTGACGGTGCACCGGCGCGGCTGCGCCAAGGCGTTCGAGACCGACCCCGACCGCCGCGTCGAGATCTCGTGGGACACCAAGGCCAAGGTGCAGCGCCCCGTGCAGGTGCGCGTGACGACGGCCAACCGCCCGGGCATCCTCGCCACGGTCGGGCAGACGTTCAGCGGCCAGGGCATCAACCTCATCGAGGCCAACTGCCGCGCCGGCGACGACGGCCGCGCCATCAACGTCTTCACCTTCGAGTGCAACAACGTCTCGCAGCTCAAGGACATCATGCGCGCCTTGCAGAAGCTCGAGGGCGTCGTCGGGGTCGATCGCATCTGACCGCGGCTCAGCGCGGCGCGGCGCTCTTCGCGTAGCCCCACGCGCGGAACATGTCGGCGATCTCGTGGTCGGCCTCGGAGCTCTCGCCGCGCCCCGTGTCGAGCTCGTCGCCGACCGGGTCGCGCAGGACGAACAGGCCGAGCTCGCGTCGCGCGTCGATCGTCGCGGCGAAGCCTGGCCCGGTCGCGGCGGCGCGCGCGTCGTGCGTCGCGATGCCGGTCGCGAGCGCGGGGGACGCGAGCGCGAGCGGGCCTCCGTAGGTGCGCCCCGCCGGCCACGGCGCGTCGTCGAGCCAGAGCTCCCACGCGAGATCGGCCGTCGCGGGCGTCACCTCGACGTCGACGCCGACCGCGAGCGACGCCGAGGTCGTGAGCGCGAGCTCGACGCCGCCGGGCAGCACGCGCAGCGCGTCGTCGGGGATGCCGACGGGGGTCGCGCGCAGGCGCGCGCCCGGGCTCGCCCGGATCGAGAGCGAGCCGGTCACGCGGCGCGCGGCGCCCCCGCCCGCGAAGCGCAGGTGCACGCGGCAGGGCTCGGGGCTCACGGTCGTGGCGGCGCGCGTGCTGCCGGCGAGGGCGTCCGACCGCTGCGCCTCGTCGGTTCGGCCACGGGCCATCGCGAGCGCGAGCGCCTCGCGCAGCGGGGCGACGACGGCAGGGTCGCGCGCGGCCACTCGCCTGCGCTCGCCGGGGTCAGCCTCCAGATCGTACAGCTCGTCGCGTCGTTCCTCCTCGCCGTGGTGGCCGACGAGGTGGCGCGCGGCTGGGTCGCGCTCGATCCAGCGCCAGCGACCGAGCTGCACCGAGCGCGCGCCGCGCCCCTCGACCACGACGGCAGCCTCGGTCCGCGCCTCGCCGCGCACGAGCGGCAGGAGCGTGCGCCCGCTCATGCGCGCGTCGCCGGTGAGGTGCGCGAGGTCGAGCAGCGTGGGCACCAGATCGGTCGTCTGCACGGGGGCGTCGACGCGCGCGCCCGCGGGCAGCGCGCGTGGCAAGCGCAGCACGATGGGCACGCGCGTCGTCTCCTCCCACATCGAGCTCGCGTGGTGGAAGCGCTGGCCGAGCGCGTGGTCGTCGATGCCGGGCACGCGGTCGTCGTGCGCGGAGCTGAGCGTCTCGCCGTGGTCGGCCGTGACGACGACGAGGGTGCGATCGGCGAGGCGGAGCCGATCGAGCTCGTCGAGCAGGCGCCCGACCGCGGCGTCGTCCTTGTGCACCTCGCCGAGGTAGCGCCGCACCAGCTCGTGGGTGGGGCCGAGCGGCGGCGCGGGGACGGCCGCGAGGTCGGCGTCCGGTGGCTGGTAGGGGCCGTGCGGCGCGTTGAGGTTGACGAAGAGCGCGAAGCGCTGCGACGCGTGCGCGCGCAGCCACGCCGTCGCTCCCTCGACGATGGCGCGCGTGTCGCGCGTCGCGTAGCGGTGGTCGTCGACCCCCTCGAAGCCCACGTCGAGCCCCGCGCGCGCGTGGCCGACGAGGAAGTAGTTGTTGACGATCGCGGCGGTGGTGACGCCGCGCTCGCGCAGCAACAGCGGCAAGAAGGGGGGGCGGCTCGCGTAGAGCCGTCGCACGTCGGGCTCGGGCAAGATCCAGCTCGTCGTCTCGAGCCCCAGCTCGCTCGAGCGCATGCCGCTGAGCATCGCGACGGTGCCGGGGCGCGTCCACGACGCGGCCGAGTAGGCCCGCGTGAACGCCACGCCTTCTGCCGCGAGCGCGTCGAGCCGCGGCGCGACGGTGGGCATGCGCGGCAGCCAAGCGTCGAGCGGCGGGGGCGCGGCGGCGGCCATGCGCGCGTCGCGCGCCTCGTCGTGCAGGCTCGCGAGCGCGTCGGGGCGCAGCGCGTCGATGACGACGAACAGCACGTTGAAGGGGAACGTCGCCGCACCCGGCGCGAGCACGACCGGCGCGGCGACGAGCGCGGCGGCGGGCTCGAGCCCGGGGGCCGTGGGCAGGGTGCGGAGCTCGAGCGTGACGGCGCGCTGCGCGAAGGCGCCGAGATCGGCGCGCCAGGGGGAGAAGCCGCGCCCGTCGCGCGCCGCGCGCGTCTCGTGCGCGACGACGTGGCGCCCCGCGTCGTCGAGGACCGCGAGCTCGAACGCGGCGCCGGCGCTCGACACGGGCGCGAGCGCGATCTCGGCCTCGAAGCGCGCTCGGGCGGGGACGACGAGGTGCCAGCGGATCGTCGTCGGCGGCGGGGCGAGCAGCACCTCGCGCTGCGCGTAGCTCCCCTCGGCCATGTTCCAGGTCTGCGCGTCGGGCGCCCAGACGCGACCGTCCGAGAGCTCGACGCGCATCGGCGTCTCGTCCGTGCTCGTGGTCAGCGCGACCTGCTGCACGACCGCGCCGAGCGCGCCCGCGGGCCCGACGTAGGGAGCCTTCGTGCGTCGCCAGTGTCGCGCGAGCACCGCGCGCCCCTCGGCGAGTCGAGGCGACTCGAAGGTCGCCCCGCGCAGCTCGTCGATGAGCCGCACCGCGACGCCGAGGTCCGCGCCGGGCTCGCCCTCGGCTCGCGCTGCGCGCGCCTCGACCGCGGGGCGCGGGCCGTCCTGCCCCGAGATCGACCGGCGCGTGCGCGCGAG
>CAITLX010000565.1 GCA_903893335.1 uncultured delta proteobacterium
CCAGTCGCGCTGCGCGCGGGTGAGCTTGCCCTCACGGGTGGCGCGATCGACGCTCTTCTCGACGGCCGTGCGACGCGCGGCGCGCTCGAGCTTCTCCAGCTTGGCGCCGAGCTGCGCGGTCACCTTGTGCGCGTCGGCCATCGCGCGCAGGGCGCCGATGATGGCGCTCGGGCTCGACTTGCCAGTCAGGGCGGCGGCGGCCTTCGCCACGCGGGCGGCGGCCTTCTTCATCTTCTTCGGGTCGGCCTCTCCCTCGGCCTCGACCTCGTCACCATCCGGCTCCTCTTCGTCGCCGTCGGGCTCCTCGTCACCATCCGGCTCGTCGCCGTCGGGCTCGTCACCCTCGACCGTGGGCTCGTCGCCGTCGGGTTCGGGATGCTCGGCCTCTTCCTCTTCGTCGCCCTCGGCCGCGTCGGATTCGTCGCCGTCGGGCTCCTCGGTCGGCTCGACGACGGGCGCCTTCCCCTTCTTCGCCTTCGCGGCGGCGAGCGCCGTCGAAGCGGCGAGGATCTTCGACTCGTCGCCCGTCGCGACGGCATCGGTGAAGGCGGCCTGGGCTTTGACGATTGCGCTCATGTTGGTTTCCTTGGGCCTCACGGCGCGAGGTACGCGCGCGGCGGGCAACGTGTCAACGCCGCGCACGACCGCGGCCAGCGACGCCAGCGCGATCGGGTAGCTCATCACGCCGTCTGCCAGCCCCCCAGCGACGGCGCCGTCACCGTACAGGCAAGCAGCCTCCAGCGCCTCGACCTCGGCCGCGAGAAGCGGTCGCCGCTCGGCCACCCACTCGAAGAACTGCGCCGCGAGGTCGTCCACACGCGCCTGCGCCCGCTCGATGGCACCCTCACTCGTCGGCACGTCCGGGTGCCCGTCCGTCTTCGTCGCCCCGCTCGCGACGACGTGCACCGCGACGCCCTGCGCAGCGTTCGCCGCCGACACGTCGTACAGCGCGCCGATGATGCCGACGCTACCCACACCGCCCGAGCGCGGTAGGTACACCTCGTCCGCACACGCCGCGAGCGCGTAGCCAGCCGAGTAGGCCGACTCATCGACGTACGCGACGATCATCTTCCCCGCGACGCTCGCCGCCGCTCGAATGGCCCGGCACGCCTCGTACAGCCCCGCGCACTCGCCGCCGGGAGAGTTGACCCGCATGAGCACGGCGCGCGCCTCGGGAGCGTCGAGCGCGGCCATCATGCGCGCGACCACCGCGTCGTACCCGTCCCAGCCGCACCCGGCACGCTGGGCAAGCGGCCCGTCGATGCTCACGATCGCCACCCCATCGACGACGGTCGGGCCCTCGTACTCCTCCTCCTCGGCCGCCTGGGCGAAGAGCACGTCGAAGGCAAGCGGCGAGAGCGCGAGCTCGGGGTGCGCGGTCTGCGCGCTCGCGAAGACGGCGCGCGTGGGAGGCTGGGCCATGCGCGCGAGGTACGCGCCACGAGCCCAGGCGGTCAACCGGGGGCGACGGGCGCGGGAGGCTCGCGCGGCTCGACCACGGGCGTCGAGGGGTCCACCGTCTCGCTCGGTCGCACGGGCGGGCGGGGCGCATCTTGCGACGGGATCGGCACGTTGAAGCGGCGCGCAATCGCCTCGGGGTCGTACGCCACGCCCGCATTGGTGAGCGCCTGGAGCCCGAGCGCCATATCGCGCAGCATCGCCGCGTCGCGCGAGTAGTCTTCATTCGGCGATACGTCCCATGCCGTGTGCGGCGCCAATTCGGCGTTGCCGAAGTTGTACAGCGCCCACGGTCGCGCGAGCTGCGCGTGCAACGTGGCCGCGAGGGTCTGCGCGTCGTGCTCGACGATGGTCTGTCGGACGTCTCCGTGCACGCGCGCGGCGGCGA
>CAITLX010000566.1 GCA_903893335.1 uncultured delta proteobacterium
AGCACGACGTGCGCGAGAAGTACGCGCTCTACGAGCAGCTCGCGCGCGCGATGAACCCCGCGCTGCACGTCCCGGGCTCGAAGCCGCAGGCCTGAGCCGGCGCCCGCCTCGTCACCCGCCCGCCCGCGCACCCCCGCCGATCGACCGACTTGCGGCGCGAGGCGCGCGCGGGCGACGCTCGCGCGCGGGGGGCGACGAACGCTCCCCGCGAGGAGCGAACGGGGATGAGCGAGCGACCGGGGACGACGAAGCGCAACGCCGACGCGCTCATGGCGGAGCGCGTGGGGCCGGCCTGGGTGCGACAGACGCTCGTGCCGCTGACCCTCATCGCGGTGTGCCCGCCGACGGCGATGCTGCTCTGGTACACGCACGTGCACCTCGGCGGCGAGGTCGGTCGGCTCGCGGCGGCGGTCGCGGCCGATGGGCTCGTCGGCACCATCGCCCGCGCGTGGGGGCCGGTGCTCTTCGGCTCGCCCGCGGCGTGGGCGATGATCGGCGGCTTCGCGGCGCTCGAGCTCGCGCTGATGCGCCTCTTGCCGGGGGCTCGCTTCGAGGGGCCCGTGACGCCGTCGGGCGCGGTGCCCGTCTACAAGGCCAACGGCGTCGCCGCCTTCGTCACGACGCTCGCGCTCTTCCTCGGCGGCTCGTACGGGCTCGGGCTGTTCCGCGCGAGCGTCGTGTACGAGCACTTCGGCGAGATCCTCGGCGCGCTCAACCTCTTCAGCCTCGCGTTCTGCGCGGCGCTCTATTTGAAGGGGCGCCTCGCGCCGTCGAGCGCGGACCACGGCCTCTCGGGCAACCCCGTGTTCGACTACTACTGGGGCACGGAGCTCTACCCGCGCGTGCTGGGCTGGGACGTGAAGATGTTCACCAACTGCCGCTTCGGCATGATGGGCTGGCCCCTCATCCTGCTCTCGTACGCGGCGGCGCAGCACGAGCGGGTCGGACTGAGCGACTCGATGGCCGTCGCGGTGGCGCTCCAGCTCGTCTACATCGCCAAGTTCTTCTGGTGGGAGACGGGCTACCTGCGCTCGCTCGACATCATGCACGACCGCGCCGGCTTCTACATCTGCTGGGGCTGCCTGGTCTGGGTGCCGAGCGTCTACACCTCGTCGACGCTGTGGCTCGTCGGCCACCCCGTGCACCTCGGCGCGCCGCTCGCGCTCGCGCTCTTCGCGCTCGGCGTCGCGGCGGTGTTCACCAACTACGCGGCCGACGCCCAGCGCATGCGCGTGCGGGCCACCGGCGGCGCGACGACGGTGTGGGGCAAGCCGCCGGTCGTCGTCGTCGGCCACTACGTGACCGAGCAGGGCGAGGAGAAGGAGAGCCTGCTGCTCGCGTCGGGCTTCTGGGGCATCGCTCGCCATTTCCACTACGTGCCCGAGATCCTCGGCGCGCTGTTCTGGACGCTGCCCGCGCTCGCGGGGGGCGTGCTGCCCTACTTCTACGTCGTCTTCCTCACGGTGCTGCTCACCGACCGCGCGCTGCGCGACGACCGCCGGTGCGCGGCGAAGTACGGCGCCGACTGGGACGAGTACCGACGGCGCGTGCCCTGGAAGATCGTGCCGGGCCTCCTGTGACCGGGGGCGTCCCTTTCCACGCCGCCTGGGGCGCGCTACGGCTCGAAGCGTGATCGAGCATCGCCTCCACGCTCGCTGCGGGTGCGCGCACGCCGCACGCGCGGCCTCCTCGCCCGGGCCGTTCGCGCTGCCCGGCACGCGCCGCGTCTACGAGCGCGCGCGCCCCTTCACCGTCACGCACCTCGCGCTCGACTGGACGCTCGACGTCGACGCGAAGTCGCTCGAGGGCACCGCGCGCATCAGCTTCGAGCGCAAGGACGCGCTCGCGCGCGAGCTGGCGCTCGACGCGGTGGCGTTCACCATCGAGCGCGTCGAGCTCATCGGCGCCGGCGCGCGCGGCGCGGCGCGCCACACCTACGACGGCGACACGCTGCGCATCGAGGTGCCCCCGAGGCTCACGCGCGGCGAGGTGCGCGTCACCTACCGCGCGACCCCGCAGCGCGGCATGTATTTTCTCGCCCCCGACGAGCACGTGCGCGACCGCCCGCGCCAGGTCTGGACGCAGTGCCAGGACGAGGACGCCCGCCACATCTTCCCCTGCGTCGACAAGCCGCACGTCAAGGCGACGCTCGATCTCACCGTGCGCGTGCCGCGCGGCTGGACGACGCTGTCGAACGGCGAGCTCGTCTCGTCCGAGAAGCGGCCGCAGGCGAAGCTGTGGCGCTACCGCTGGTCGATGAAGGACCCGCTGCCGAGCTACCTCGTCACGCTCGTCGCGGGCGAGCTCGTGACGCTCGACGGCGGCGAGGCGGCGGGGGTGCCGGTCACCTACCTCGTGCCCGCGGGGCGCGAGGCCGACGGGCAGCGGGCGTTCGGCCGCACGCCGGCGATGAT
>CAITLX010000567.1 GCA_903893335.1 uncultured delta proteobacterium
GCCGGCCGTCGTCGCGACGACCGCGACGCCGCCGAGCAGCACCGCGCCGATGACGACGCGCACGCCTCGCGTCGTCCTGGGGCGAACGATTTCGAAGCGCTCATCGCTCGTCCAGTCGTCCGAAGAGCGGTAGCTCGCGCGCACGTCGAGCGGCGTGGGATCGGGGTGCGGCACGGCGTCCGGCGACGCCGGAGACGGGGTCAAGCTGCCGGACGGATCGCCGCGCTCGACGCGCCGCAGCGTGGGGGGCTCGTCGGGCGGCAACAGCGAGAAGGCCGACATGCGGGGAGCGTGGCTGCTCGCAGGCGGAGGCGGCGCCGCGGGGCCCGAGGCGGGGGGACGCACCGTGTCGCCCGAGCGCGCGGCGAGCACGACCTCGGGGCGGACGACGGGCGCGCGCTTGTTCGGGTCGCCCGCGCGCGCGAAGAACGTGTCGAGCTCGTCGATGGTTCCGAGTCGGCGCTCGGGGGCCTCGTCGCGCACGAGCATGTCGTCGCTGTCGACCTCGTGGGCGGCGATCGCCTGCTGCAGGTCGTGCATCGAGTGGAAGACGAGGTCGAGCCCACCCGCGCGGCGCACGACCCAGCGCTCGGCGCCTCCGTCGCGCGACACCTTGAACGTGTTGCCGCACTGCGTGCACTTCACGCTGGTGCCACGCGCCGACACGAGCGCGTCGTCGAACTCGTACTCCGTGTGGCAGCGGTCGCAGGTGACGTCCATCGGGGCGCGCGCGAGCGCCCGGTGACGGTAGCACGCTCGGCCGCCCGCCCCACCGCGCCGCGTACGCTTGTCGGCGCGGGCCTGCTTGCTACGCTGCAGACGGTATCTGAGCCGGAGGGTGCGATGCGCCGAACGTGGACCCTGATCGCCGTGTTGCTCGGCACCCTCGCGCTGGTGGGCTGCCCCATCTACGCCAACGACAGCTGCGCGACGTCGGTCGACTGCCGACACGGCCAGGTGTGCGGCTCGGACGGCTACTGCCACCTGAGCGGCGGCTACGGAGGCTCGGGGGGCTACGGCGGCGCGACCCCCGGCGCGGCGTGCGTCAGCCCGCTCGGGTGCGGGCGCAACGAGACGTGCGCGGCCGACGGACTGTGCCACTCGGGCGACTGCAGCCTCACGGGCAACGGCTGCATCGCCGGCTACTCCTGCGCGCTCGTGGGCGCGAGCTACACCTGCCTTCCCGGCGACGGCGACGCGGGCGTGCTCGACGCGGCGGCCGACGTCGCGCTCGACGCGACCGACGAGGGGCTCGACGCATCGCCCGACGCCGCCGACGAGGGGCTCGACGCGGCGCTGCCGACCGCGTGCGGCAACCCCGCCGACTGCGCCTCGGGCGAGACGTGCGGCGTCGATGGCGCGTGCCACGCCGGCGACTGCGCGGGCACGGCTTGCATCAACGGCTACGTGTGCCGCGCCGGCGACGCCGGCGCCCTCGCGTGCGTGCGCGGCAACCCCAGCGGGTGCGCCCTCGACGCCGAGTGCGCGAGCGGCCAGCGCTGCATCGACGGCGCGTGCGCCGCTGCCGCCACGCTCTGCACCGACGGCACGCAGTGCGGCGCCTCGCGCGCGTGCGTCGAGGGCGCCTGCGTCGCCACGTGCGCGACCGACGGCGACTGCCCCGCGTCGCGCGCGTGTCAGCCCAACCTGCGCGTGTGCAGCGTCGCGCGGACGCCTTGCAGCCGCACCGCCGACTGCGGCTCGGCGTCGTCCGTGTGCGTCGCGGGCGCGTGCGCCGCGCGCTGCGGCGCGGGCGCGTCGTGCGGGGCCGGCGAGGTGTGCGTCGACGACGGGTGCGTGCCGTCCACCGCGCACGCGGTGCGGTGCCACGGCGACGGCGCGCAAGACAGCTGCGCCAGCGGTGAGCTCTGCCTGCACGGCGCCTGCTACGTGTCCTGCGCGCCCCCCGCGGCCACGGCGTGCGACGCTCTCGCCACCAGCGCGTGCAAGGCGGTGTCGTCCGCCGGCGGCTCGTGGACGCTCTGCGGCACCGTCACCTCGCTCGGCAGCGACTGCGACCCGACCGCCGGCGTCGCCTGCGCGGCCGGCGCGGTGTGCGTCGACGGCCTCTGCGCCGTCCCCTGAGCTGCGGGGCCTCGCGTCAGTCGGCCTCGAGCAGGCTCGTCGCCTCGCGCGCCAGCTCGTCGATCGTCGCGCGCGCGTCCTCGTTCTCGTCGTCGTCCACGGCGACGACGCGCTTGTCGCCCGCCAGCTTCGCGAGCGCGGGGAGCAGCGCGCGATCGCCCGTGAGCACCGCCACGTCGATGCCCGCCGCGACGGCGTCCGGCGCGCGGTGCGCGAGGAAGAGGCCGAGCAGCTTCGTCACGCCCGGCTCCGGGATGTCGGCGAGGATGTAGGGCAGCTCGGAGAGCGCGGGGCTCTCGTCGGGCAGGCGCCCGAGCGCGCGCTCGACGCCCAGCGCGACCTCCTTGAAGCGATGCGACGCGAGCTCCTCGAGCTCGCTGCCGGCGGCGTGGCGCGCCTCGGCCTCCTCGCTCGCGAGGATGTCGATCAGGAGGTCGACGGCCCGCGCGCCCGACAGCTCGCCGAGCACGCCCGCGAGGGCCGCGAGCCGAAGCGTGCGCTCGTCCTCGCTCGCCTCGGCGCGAGCGGCGGTGATCGCCAGCCCCACGGCGTCGAACGTGGCGCCGGCCCCGCGGCGGGCCGCGGCGTCGACCTCGTCGCGCAGCCCGCGCACGGCGCGCTCCGCATCGAACAGACGGTGGAGCGTGGCCTCGAAGGTGCTGGGGTCGGACATGGTGCACGCTGGTACCAAGCCGGCCCGGTCACCGCAAGCCTCGGGGGCGCGCTACGCTCCGCTTCGCGTGCACCCGCTCGTCCGCGTCAGCCCCCTCGCCCTGCTCGGCCTGCTCGGCGCCGCCACCCGCGAACCCGCGCGCGCGCGCGCCTCCGAGGCCGCGCCCGTGGCGCCCGAGCCGCTCGCTGCCTACTGCCCCGAGGGCACGCTCCCCGACGGCGACGCGTGCGTCGCCTGGCCCGACGGCGCGGACGAGGGGGGCGAGGACGCCCCCGCCGCAGCGGGAGGCCACCACGATCGCCGAGGCCGCTGGCAGGCGTACGACCAGATCCCCCGGCAACCCGAGCGCCCCGCCGACTACGCGAGGTTCGCGTGGCCCATCGCGACGCCCGACGGCCCGCGCGTGCTCTCGGGCTACGACCTCGATCTACCCGACGAGGCGCAGCGCCGCGGGCGCCGCCTCTCGCACGTCGGGCACGGAGGCGTGGACCTCGCCGCGCCGCGCGGCACCGAGGTGCACGCCTCGCCGCTCGAGCACCAGGAGGGGGACGCCGAGGTGCTCTGCGCCGGCAAGCTCTTCGGCACGACCGACATCACGCGCCACACGGTGCGCGCCGCGGGGCGGGTGCACGACTCCCTCGTGCTCGTCGGGCACCTCGACGGCGTCGCGCCCGGCGTGCGCGCGGGGGACACGGCGCGCGCCGGCGACTTGCTCGGCTGGGTCGGCGACAGCGCGAGCCCCGGCTTGGTGCACCTGCACCTCGAGGTGCGCCGCGTGCGCGACGGCGTCGACCCGCGCCGCGTGCCGGCCACTCAGCTCGTCGCGCCCGAGACCTCGATCGTGTGCGACCCGCGCAACGTGCTGCCGCTCGCGCCGTGAGGCGCGGTCAGGGCACGAGCTTGTAGCCGAAGCCGTACACCGTGAGGATGTGCTTGGGCTGCTCGGGTTTGTCCTCGAGCTTGCGCCGCAGCTTGACGATGAAGTTGTCGACGGTGCGGTTGGTGCTGCTCGCCTCGAGCCCCCAGACCTTCGACAGGATCTCGTCGCGCGACACCGGCTGGCCCACGCGCTCGTGCAGCAGCCGCAGCAGCTCGACCTCGTAGAACGAGAGCTCGCGCGTCTCGCCCTCGGCCTCGAGGCTGTGCGCGCTGAGGTTGATGCGCGCGGCGCCGACGGTGACGATCTCGGGCGCGGCGCCCGGTGGCCGCCCGGCGCGCCGGAAGATCGCGCGGATGCGGGCGATGAGCTCGCCGACGCTGAAGGGCTTGGTGACGTAGTCGTCGGCGCCCGCGTCGAGGCCTCGGATCTTGTCGACCTCCTGGCTGCGCGCCGTGAGCATCACGATGGGGACGAAGGCGTCCCAGCGGCGAAGCTCCTCGCACACCTTGTAGCCGTTCATGTCGGGCAGCATGAGGTCGAGCAGCACGGCGTCGGGCTTCTCGTGCTTGGCCGCCGCGACGCCGTCGCGCCCCTTGCTCGCCGACACGACGCGGAAGCCCTCGAACTCGAGGGCGTCCTGAAGGCCGAGCACGATGTGTGGCTCGTCCTCGATGATCAGGATCGTCTTCTTGGTGACCATCTCGAAAAGCAGAGCGGCGCGGGGGCCGTCTGGACCTCACCCGCGCCGCGAGCCGTGTCGTGTCGTGGTGGGTCGATCAGGGCGCCGCGGCGCCGCACACTCCGCCGCCCGCCGAGCCGGTGCTCGTCGAGTCGAAGGTGCCTTCCTGGCAGGTGATGAACGCCTTGGCGCCCTTGACGGGCTGACCTTCGCCGACGAAGCGGATGAAGTGCTCGACCGACGGGCAGTTCGCCTTGACGATCGTGCACTGCAGCGAGCGCGCCGCGGCGTCGTCCTCCTGCGTCGGGTCGACGTAGCACCAGCCGTCGAGGTTGGGCGCGCTCGAGGTCTGGCACGTCGGGATGTCCGCCTCGGGCATCTGGGTGATGGCGCAGATGCAGTCACCCGCGGCCGCGACGTCGTCGGTGATCTGCTCGGGCGACGCGGGCGAGCGCCCGGTGGCCGCGCAGTCGCACACCTCGCCGGCGTTGAGGCGGCGAGCCTCGAGCACGACGCAGGGCACCTGACCGTCGGCGATGCCGGTGACGCACGAGTCGTTGGACACGCCCGTCTTGGGGTCGGTGTGGCAGGCCTGAAGCTGACGCTGCAGGCACTGGCCCTTCAGGGCGCTCTTCAGGCGGTCGATGACCGCGCCGACGGCCGGGCGGTAGCCGTAGTCGGTCGCGTTGAGGTCGGTGAGGTTGGACGGGCAGATGGAGGCGACGATGGCCTGGCTGCCGAGCCCCTTGAGCACCTGCAGGTGGCGCGTGCCGGGGTACCCCTTCGCCTTGTACTGCATCTTGCTGTACGTGCTGCCGCTCTGGCAGAGGGGGTTCATCGTCGAGTCGCCGTCGGCGCAGTCGCAGTTGAGCGAGTTGGAGCCGCAGTCCTTCGGCGTCGGGAGGTCGAAGACGCACGCGTACTGCAGGTCGTCCTTGCGGCTCGAGATGTCCCACTCGTGCCCGTTGACCGGGTTGGAGTTGGTCGAGCCGTCGGCGGGCTGCACGAGGTCGGCGTTGACGATGGGGCTGTGGCCCTGGCGCGGCTCGATCGACTCGATCATGAGCGGGTCGGTCGGGTCGATGAAGCGCTCGGGGGTGCCGAGGATGACGTCCCAGATCCCCTCTTTGCCGATGTCTTCGGCGGACTTGTAGCCGAGCTTGAGATCGGGCGGGCCGCCGTTGCCGTCGGTCTTCGCGATGTCCTGCCACGGCACGCCGACGACGCCCGCCCAGAAGACGAGGCTCACGTCGCGCGCCGCCTTGCCCGTGCCCTGGAGGTCGGCGAAGAGCGGGTTCTGCACCATGGCGCCGGTGCGGTCGGGCACCTGCGAGTTCTTCATGCCGTCGACGTAGCGCTGCGCCGGGTAGAGGAAGTCGATGCCGAAGCGCTGGCGCTGGTGGAAGCAGCGCAGGTTGAGCTCTTCTTCGTGGTCGGCGTCGGTGTAGGTGCCGTTCGTCTTCTGGCACTCCGAGTCGTTGGCCGGATCGGGGCAGCCCGACGGCGGCGCCTGGCGGCACGAGTGGCAGCAGGCGTTGCTCGGGTCGCTGGCGCACACCGAGGTGGCGCGGGGCATGTGGTACGAGTTCGCGCCCGACGAGGCCTGCAGCACGATGTAGTACTGCCCGCCGTCCTGGACCGAGCAGTCGTTCTCGTCGGTGAGCGACACGACGGCGACGAGCGAGTCGGGGCGCAGGAAGTCGGCGCGCTGCTGGAGCAGCAGGGCGTCGATGCCGACGAGGCAGGCGAGCTGCCCGGGCACCGAGCCGCACTCCGGCGGGTCGTTCGGGTCGGGGGTGCCATCGCCAGCGGTGCGGCTGATCTGCACGTGGTCGTACGGGTCGGGCTGGACGAGGAAGCGGTAGACGGACTCGAGCTGGGCCTCGAAGCCGCAGCCGGTCTGGCCGACGCCGACGACCATGTTCTTGAAGTTGGTGTTGAGCGTGTCGACGTTGGCCTCGCCGGGGGGCGACGCCTTGGCCGAGGGGTCCCACGCGAGGAAGCCCTTGCCCTCGTAGGTGGAGACGCTCGTGCCGCGCGCGAGCAGGTGCGACATGTCCTCCATCGACGGGTCGTAGCTCTGGACCTGCGCCTTGCTGCACGAGTCGGCGCCGTGGCCACCGAGCGACGAGGAGATGACGCCGATGTGGATGTCCTGGATGGCCGTGAACTCGGGCGCGCCCGCGTCGCAGACGGCGCTCGGCTTGCCCGAGACCGGATCGTTGACGAAGTGCGCCTTGCCGACGACCTTGCCGGCGGCGTCGAGGCAGTTCGGCGTGACGAGGCGGCCGACGAGGTCGGGCACCGCGTCCTTCAGCACGTTCTGCTTGTCGGCCATCGACGACGAGTTGTCGATCATGATGAGGAGATCGATCTTGTCGACCGCCGTCTGACCCGCCGTCTCGGTGACGCGGGCGGTGACCTTCGGGGTGGCCTTGGCGACGGGGCGATCGAGGCAGCCCGCGCCGGCGAGGCCGAGCGCGCCGAGCGCGAGCACGGCGCAGGAGGCCAGGCGAAGCGAGCGGACGACGGAAGCAGAGCGAGTCATCGAGGGCTCCTTGGTCGCCACCGCACCGGGGTTCGCGGGGCGGGGACGGGGGTGCGGCAAGAGGCGAAGCGTACGCCGACGGAAGGACGGCGGAAATCGGGCGAGACAATACGTGCGCGTGGCAAAGGCTGTCAACGCGCGCGCAGCGGCGGCGTGCGAGGGCTGCGACGAAGCGCGGGCGGCCCATGGGCAACCCCCATGCCACGGCCCACCTCAAGTGAGAATCACAGGGGTTCGACGCTCGAACCGTCCTTCTGGTTGGCACACGTCCCGTCCGCGGGCAACCCGGCGGGCTCGGCGGGGGGCTCGACCGAGGCCACCGGCGCTCGCGGCGGGAAGCGCGCGCGCAGCGCGGCGAGGGTGCGCCGCGTGACTCCGGGCACGGCCAGGAGGGCCTCGTCGGAGGCCGCGCGGACCCCCTCGAGCGTGCCGAGCGTGCGCAGCAGCGCCGTGCGCGTCGCCGGGCCGACGCCCGCGACGTCGTCGAGGTCCGAGCGCAGGCGCCGCACCTTGCCGAGGCGCTCGCGGGCGCGGTTGGAGAAGCGGTGCGCCTCGTCGCGAGCCCGCGCGAGGAAATAGAGCGGCGCGCTGTTGGGCGAGAGCGGAATGCCGTTCTTCTGGCCGGGGAGGTAGACGCGATCGACCAGCTGGGCGGCGTCGGCGACGGGGCCGACCGCGGGGAGATCGGGGCGCCCCGCGACGCCCGGCAGCGCGTGCTCCTTCGCGAGCCCGACGATGGGGAGATCGTGCAGGCCGAGGTCGCGCGCGGCCGAGAGCGCGACGTGAAGCTGCCCTCGCCCGCCGTCGACGACGAAGAGATCGGGCAGGTCCCACTCGATGCGCTCGCGCGCCCCCTCGGCCTCGGCCTCCGACGCAGCCCCCTCGCCTGCGGCCGCGTCGCGCGCGACCCGCCCCCGACGAAAGCGCCGCGCGAGCACCTGGTACATCGCCGCGTAGTCGTCGCCGGGCGCGACGCCGCGCACGTGGAACGTGCGGTAGCGCCGCTTGTCGGGCTGCCCGTCGAGCAGCGCCACGACGGCGCCCACGGTGTCACCGCCGCCGAGGTGCGAGATGTCGCAGCACTCGATGCGCCGCGGCAGCGTGGGCAGGCGCAGCCGCTTCTGCACCTGCGCGAGGCGCTCGTCGACGTCGTCGCGCGAGCGCCGGTGCTCGCGAAAGGCGTGCGCCGCGTTCTCGTTCGCGAGCGCGAGGAGATCGGCCTTCGCGCCGCGCTGCGGGCAGACGATCGTGCACGCTCGCCCCCTGCGCTCGGACAGCCACTCGGCGACGCCGGCGGCGCCGTCGGGGAGCGTGGGCACGACGAGCTCGTCGGGGATGGTCGCCGCGCCGCCTGCGCCGTAGAACTGCGCGAGGAACGCCGCGAGGATCTCCGCGTCGGGCATCTCGACGCCCTTGACCGGGAAGCTCGCGGTGTCGCGCAGGCGCCCGCCGCGCACGAAGAGCACCTGCAGCTCGGCGAGGTCCCCCTCGCGGTAGAGGCCGACCACGTCGCGATCGGCGTCGCTCACGGCGACCACGCGCTGCTCCTGGCGGATGGCGTCGATGGCGCGGAGCTGATCGCGGTAGGTCGCCGCGAGCTCGAACGCGAGGTCGGCGGCCGCGGCGCGCATGCGCTGGTCGAGCTCGCGCGACAGCTCGTCGTGGCGACCGTCGAGGAAGAGCCCGACCGCGCGCACCTGGTCGGCGTACCACGCGCCGTCGACGGGGTAGACGCAGGGCGCGAGGCAGCGGCGAATCTGGAACTGGAGGCAGGGCCGCTTGCGCGCGGCCATGTCGACGTCGGTGCAGGTGCGCAGCTGGAAGTGCTTGTTGACCAGGTGCACCGTGCGGCGCGCCGAGGTCGCCGAGGGGTACGGCCCGAAGTAGCGCGCGCCGTCGGGCGTCGGTCGGCGCACGACGTCGATGCGCGGCCAGGGCGCGCGCGCGTCGATGCGCAGGCAGAGGAACGACTTGTCGTCGCGCAGCTTCACGTTGAAGCGCGGCTGGTGCTCCTTGACGAGGCTGTCCTCGAGGATCGCCGCCTCCTTCTCGCTCGCCGTGACGATCGTCTCGAGATCGCCCACGGTGCGCGCGAGCAGCGGCACGAAATAGCGCTCGTCGCTCGAGCCCTCCTGGAAGTAGCTGCGCACGCGCGAGCGAAGGCTCTTGGCCTTGCCGACGTAGACGACGCGCCCCTTGCCGTCCTTGAACAGGTAGCAGCCGGGCTCGGCCGGCAGCGACTCGAGCTTCTGGACGACGATCTCGGGGAGCATGGCGCGCGGGCCGGGCGAGCTTGACGCATCGAGTGGCCGTTTCCAAGATGCGCGGTGCCGGGCGCCCCGGCGTCGATGCCGCTCCTCAGCTCGTTTCGCAGCCCACGCGGCCGCGTCGCGCTCGCGCTCGCAGCGTGCTGCGCCGTGGGAGCGGCCGTCGCGATCGCGGTGCTGCCCGCCGGGCCGACGCGCCCCGACCCGCACGAGGCGCCGCCGCGCGTGCGGCTCGGCGGCCGCGAGGTGCCGCTCGCGCGCGAGGAGGAGTCCAAGGCGCTCGAGGCGATGCGCGCGTACGCCGCCGGCACGCTGACGCTCGTCGTGCCCGGGGGCGAGCGGCGCACCTTCTCGCGCGGTCAACTCGGCGCGGAGATCGACCGCGGTCGCCTCTCGCTGCTGCTCGCGGCGGCGCGCGACCCGGCGAGCGAGCTTCGGGCTCGCGCGCGCGCTCGGCGCGCCCCCATCGATCTGCCGGCGCCGGTCGGGGCGCAGCCCGCGGTGGCGCTCGCGACGCTCACGGTGTGGAAGGACGCGGTCGATCGCGCGCCGCTCGACGCCCGCTTCGACCTCGAGACCAAGGCGCTCTTGCCCGAGCAGGCGGGGCTCTGGCTCGACGTCTGGGGCACCCTCGCGCAGGTCGAGCAGGCGCTCGCCGAGGGGCGCGACGAGGCCGTCGCCGTGGTCGAGGCCAAGCCGGCGCACATGGCCGCCGCGCAGATGGGGGACGTCGCGTTCGCGGACGTCATCGGGTGGTTCGAGACGCGCTACGCGACCGACCGCAAGCACCAGGCGCGCACGTACAACCTGCGGCTCGCGGCCTCCAAGCTCGACGGCCACGTGATCTTGCCGGGCGAGTCGTTCGACTTCAACCAGGTGGTCGGGCCGCGCGACGAGGCGAGCGGCTACAAGGTCGCGCCGGTCATCGCGCAGGGCGAGCTGGTCGACGGCATCGGCGGCGGCACCTGCCAGATCGCCGGCACGCTGCACGGCGCGGCGTTCTTCTCGGGGCTCGAGGTCGTCGAGCGACACCCCCACACGCGGCCGAGCTTCTACATAAAGATGGGGCTCGACGCGACGGTGGTCTACCCCACCATCACGCTGCGCCTGAAGAACCCGTTCCCCTTCCCCGTCGTGCTGCACGAGACGGTGCGCGCGGGGGTCGTGCGCGCCGAGATCCTCGGCCCGCGCCGCGCCCGCACCGTGTCGTTCGTGCGCAAGATCGACGAGGTGGTGCCCTTCAGCGAGGTCGAGCGGCGCGACCCCGCCCTGCCGCGCGGCGCGAAGGTGCTCGCGCAGCGCGGCATCCCCGGCTTCAAGATCCACCGCTACCGCATCGTGCGCGACGGAGCGTTCGCGGTGCGCGAGCGCTGGAACGACACCTACCCGCCGACGCCGCAGATCGTCCGCGTCGGCGAGGCCGACCCGCGCGGCGCGCCCCCCGTGCCCGAGGACGACCCGCACCCCGAGTACGTCGCCGACGACTACCTCGCGCTGCTGCAAGGGCCCGACGTCCGCAGCCCCAAGGCGACCGAGGCCGAGGCCGGCGGGGGCATGACCGAGACGCGCGAGCCCGGGCGCACGGGCACCTACGGCTGGACGGAGCGCGAGGGGCTCTCGCACGTCGGCGGCGGCGCGCGCTCGGCCGAGGGGGACGAAGCAGGCGGCACGCCCGAGCCGCCTACGCGGCGCGCGAAGCCGCGCAAGGGTCGCCACAGCCGTTCGAAGGATTGACGGCGCCGCCGCCGCCTCCCAAGACGGCGAGCATGCGGCCCGCCGTGATCCTCTTCGCGCTCGCGCTCCCGGTCGCGGGCTGCTCGCGCCCCTCGCACGACGCGCCCTCCCCCGCGGCGTCGGCGCCGCGCGCCGCGCTCCCCCCTGCCCCGCCCAAGGAGACCGCCATGATCGACCACGAAGTCGAGACCCTCACCGGAGCGAAGACGCCGCTCGCGAGCCTTCGCGGCAAGGTGCTGCTCATCGTCAACACCGCGTCCGAGTGCGGGTACACGCCGCAGTACGCGGGGCTCGAGCGGCTGCACGAGACGTACGCCGCGCGCGGCTTCACCGTCCTCGGCTTCCCGTGCAACGACTTCGGCGGCCAGGAGCCCGGCACCTCCGAGCAGATCCAGGCGTTCTGCTCGTCGAAGTTCCACGTCACCTTCCCGCTGTTCGCCAAGGTGAAGGCCAAGGGGCCCGCGAAATCGCCACTCTACGCGACGCTCACCGAGTCCACGCCCGAGGGCATCCGCGGCGACATCAAGTGGAACTTCACCAAGTTCCTCGTCGACAAGCACGGCCGCGTCGTCGCGCGGTTCGAGCCCAAGGTCGACCCGCTCGACGCCGAGCTGACCCGCGCGGTCGAGGCTCAGCTCGCCCTGCCCTGAGCTCAGCCCACGGGCTCGTCGTCGTCGCCCTTGCCGAGCAGCCGCTCGACCGACGACGCGGGGCCGCCGTAGAGGCGACGCGAGCTGTGCCAGTGGTGCAGCAAGAGCGCGCGGTTGTCCGCGACGCTCAGGTTCTGCAGCTCGAGCGCGCCGATGCGGTCCTCGGGGGTGAACGCCGGGTCGGCGACGCGCTCCATCGAGAGCTTGTCGGGGTCGTACGCCATGTGGTCGGCGCGCGTGGCGAGCAGCGTGTAGTCGTCGCCGCGTCGAAGCTCGACGTCGACCTCGCCGGTCACGCTCGTGGCGATCCAGCGCACGAGCCCCTCCTTCAGGAGCATCGCCTCGGGGTCGTACCACTTGCCCTCGTAGAGCAGCCGCCCGAGCTTGCGGCCCAGCGTGAAGTAGAGGTCGAGCGTCGACTCGTTGTGGATGGCCGACAACAGGCGCTCGTACGCGAGGTGCAGCAGCGCCATCGCCGGCGCCTCGTAGATGCCGCGGCTCTTCGCGTCGATGACGCGGTTCTCGATCTGGTCGCTCATGCCGAGCCCGTGCCGACCGCCGATGCGGTTGGCCTCGCGCACCAGGTCGAACAGCGACTCGAAGCGAGCGCCCGACAGCGCCGTCGGCACGCCCTGCTCGAAGCGCACGGTCACCTTCTCGGGCTCGACCGGCACGCCGCTCTTCCACGAGGCGACGCCCATGATCGGCTCGACGATGGTCATGCCGACGTCGAGGCGCTCGAGGTCCTTGGCCTCGTGGGTGGCGCCGAGCAGGTTGGCGTCGGTGCTGTACGCCTTCTCGGCGCCCATCTTGTAGGGGAGGCCGCGGCGCTCGAGGTACGCGCTCATCTCGCGACGACCGCCGAACGCGTCGACGAACGCCTGGTCGAGCCAGGGCTTGTAGATGCGAAGCTCGGGGTCGACGAGGATGCCGTAGCGGTAGAAGCGCTGGATGTCGTTGCCCTTGTGCGTGCTGCCGTCGCCGAAGACGTGGACGTCGTCCTCCTTCATGGCGTGCACGATGGCCGTGGTGGTCACGGCGCGGCCGAGCGGCGTCGTGTTGAAGTACTTGCGGCCGCCCGTCGAGAGGTGAAACGCGCCGGCCTGCAAGGCGACGATGCCCTCGCGCGCCATCGCCTCGCGGCAGTCGACGAGCCGCGCCTGCTTGGCGCCGTGCTGCAGCGCGATGGGGGGGATGTCGCCCGGGTTGGCCTCGTCGGGCTGCGCGAGATCGGCGGTGTACGCGTAGACATCGAGCCCCTGCTCGGCGAGCCAGGCGACGGCGCAGCGGGTGTCGAGACCGCCGGAAAACGCGATGCCGAGGCGGGTTCCCTTGGGGGGCAGCGACCGGTAGATGCGGCTCATGGTCGTCGCCCCTTACCACATCCGTGGGCGCGTTCGGTTGACCGCCCCCGCGCGGACGACTACCTCTCGCTCCTCGCATCCCGGAGGACTCGACTCACATGAGCGGCCACTCGAAATGGGCGACGATCAAGCACAAGAAGGGCGCGCTCGACGCAAAGCGCGGCAAGCTCTTCACCAAGCTCATCAAGGAGATCACGGTGGCCGCCCGGATGGGCGGCGGTGACCTGGGTGGAAATGCACGCCTGAGAAAGGCCATCTCCGACGCCAAGGCCCAGAGCATGCCGGGCGACACCATCACCCGCGCCACCAAGCGCGGCACCGGTGAGCTCGAGGGCGCGGCCTACGAAGAGGTGCTCTACGAGGGCACCGGGCCGGCCGGCACGCTGTTCCTCGTCGAGGGCATGACCGACAACCGCAACCGCACCGTCGCGGAGATCCGCAAGATCTTCGAGAAGCACAACGGCGTGCTCGGCGGCGGCGGCACGGCGGGCTGGGCCTTCGACCGCAAGGGGCAGATCACGCTCGGCAAGGACGCCGCCACCGAGGATCAGCTCATGGAAGTGGCCGTGGGCGCCGGCGCCGACGACTACGCCGACCAGGGCGACGAGTGGGTCGTCACGACGCCGCCCGAGGTGCTCGACACGGTCGTCAAGGCGATCGAGGCAGCCGGCGTCGTCGTCAAGGCGAGCTCGCTCGCCTACCTGCCGAAGACCAAGAAGGTCTCGACGGGGCGCGACGCCGAGGTCTGCCTCAACCTCGCCGAGGCGCTCGACGACCACGACGACGTGCAGAACGTCTACGCGGACTTCGACGTCAGCGACGAGGAAATGACCCGCATCGCGGGGGAGTGACGCGGGGGTGACCCGCAGCGCGGGCGAGTGACGCGGGGGTGACCCGCATCGCGGGCGAGTGACGCCGCTCCCGCTCTCGGCGGCTCAGCCGAGCCGCCAGAGCGGGAACTGCACGGCGAGGGCCCACGCGAAGAGCTCGTGCGACACGATCGCCACCGGCAGGCGCCCGCTCTGCGCGACCAGCAGCCCCCAGACGAGCCCGCAGCCGAGCGCCGCGAGCACGACGAGCGGGTTGGGGCCCGCCCACGGCGCCGACAGCAGCACGACCGTCGGGGCGTGCGCGAGCGCGTAGAGCACCGCGGTCGCGGGGTAGGCGCGGCGCGTCCCGAGCGAGCGCTCGAGCGCGTCGTAGACGAGCCCGCGCCAGGTGAGCTCCTCGAGGGCGGCGACGAGCACGATGGCCGCGGTGTACGCGAGCACGTGGCGCTGCACCGCGTCGGGATCGCCGATGCGCAGGTAGACGTTCATCAGCCAGGCCTCGCGCGCGGTGCGCGGCGGCACGATCAGCATGCGCGCCGCGAGCGCGCCGAAGAAGAGCATGACGGCGACGCTGGCGCCGAAGGCCACGTCGCCCGAGCGCGGGAGGAGCTTCTCGCGCAGCGTTCCGTCGCGCCGCATGCGCGCCAGGGCCGCGAGCGCCATCACGGCGTAGGGCCCCGCGAGGCAGGCCCACGCGAGGGGCGGAGAGCCCGCGACGGCCGGGCGCAGCGCGAGCACGAGCGCGAGCGCGACGCCGGTCGCGGCGACCAGGGCGGTCAGCATGCGCCCCTCTGCGCGGCGAGCGCGTCGCGCACGCGGTCGAGGATCTGGTCGGCGACCGCGAGCTTCGAGGCGGTCGGCTGGGGCGTGGCC
>CAITLX010000568.1 GCA_903893335.1 uncultured delta proteobacterium
CGCGCCGCGCGCGGCGGCGGGTCGGCGAGGTAGAACATGGGCACGACCTGCCACGAGACGGCCGTCACGAGCCCGCCGACCCACACGAGCGCGCCGAGCGCCGCGTGCGCCGCGAGCCCCGCCTGCAGGTCGACGCGCGGCACCGGGAGGCCCAGGCGCACGCACGCGAAGAGCGCGCCGAAGCAGGCGAGCGAACCGAGCCCCGCGACCGCGAGAGCGATCCCGAGCACGGTGTCGTCGCGCGTCGGCGCGCGCGCGAGCGCGACGGCGATGGGGCCGAGGAAGAGCACGAGCGCGACGCCGAGCGACGACGCGCCGAACGCGAGCGCGCCCGCGTGGCCCGTGACCAGCCCGAGCGCGAGCGCGCCCGTGCCGAGCGTCCAGGCGACGTGCACCAGGTGCGCGAGGCGGGGCCACGGCACCGGCGCGCCCGCCACGACGGGGATCATCTGGTAGAGCGCGCCGAGCATGACGGCGCCGAGGAAGCCGAGCGCCCCGAGGTGCGCGGCGGCGAACGCGAGCGGGTGGTAGCGCGTCGACATCGCGGCGGGGCCGTCCCACGCCAGCAGCAGGCCCGTCACGAGCATCGCGAGCGGCGCGACGAGCACGAAGCTCGCCGGGATGGAGAGCGGCGGCGCCTGCTCGGTGCGCAGCCCCTCGACCGAGAACGCCGCGGGCGCGCTCATGTCGGACCCTCGACGCCGAGCAGCGCCGTGCCGTCGGCGAGCTCCTCGACGGCGAACGCGTGGCCTCGCTCGCGCAGGCGCGGCAGGAGCAGGCGCGGCACGCGCGGCAGACGCGCGACGTACAACCCTGCCTGCCTGAGCCGCGCGCTCTCCACGAGCACGCGCTCGAGCGGCTCGGGGGGCTCGAGGTCGCGCAGATCGTCCGGCGGCGCCCCTCCCCCCTTGGTCACGAGCACGACGAAGAGCGCGTCGTCGGCGCGCTCGACCGCGACGCCATGTCCACGCGCCGCGAGCAGCGACACGAGCGGCTTCGGGTGAAAAGGCGCGTGGATCGCGAGCACGCCCCCGTCGCGCAGCGCCCCGATGGCGTCGAGGATGGCGGGCAGCGGCTCACCGCGCCGCGCGAGCACCGGGCGCACGTCGAGCACGCCGAGCGCGCGCGCGGCCACAGCGTCGGGCACGCGCGGAGCCTCCGGCGCGGCGCGAGCGACCTCTTGCTGCGCGCCGATCGCGCGACGAAACAGCTCGAACGCTGCCCCGAACGACGCACCCGGCGAGCCGACCCGCCCCTCGAGCTCCCAGCGCAACACGAGCCCCTGCACCAGCCCGACGAACATCGTCGCGGCCTGCTCGGCGTCGACCGCGGCGTCGAGCTCTCCCGCGCGCTGCCCGGCGCGCAACAGCTCCGCGACGAGCGCCGCCTGCGTCGTGACGACCCGCGCCAGCTCGGCGCGCACGGGCCCCGGCGCGGGCGCCACCGACCCGAACAGCAGGCGCGGCAACCCCGGGTAGCGCGCGACGTAGGCGAGCAGCGCCTCGCCGAGCCCGCGCGCTCGCGCCATCGGCGACGGCGTCGAGCCGAGCACGCGCTCGACCTCCTGGAGCATGTCGCTGCGAGCGCGCTCGACGGCGGCGAGCAGGAGCTGCTCGCGCGAGCGAAAGTGCCGGAAGAGCGACGGCTGCGACACGCCGAGCTCGCGAGCGACCGCGCGCGTCGTGAGCGCCTCGAGCGGCGTGTCGGCGAGCAGACG
>CAITLX010000569.1 GCA_903893335.1 uncultured delta proteobacterium
CGCGGTGACGTGAGCCGGGTCGGGCGTCTCTCGCGCCTACTTCGCCAGCTTCCTCACGGCACCCGCGTTGGCCCCCGGGCCCTGCTCGGTCCAGTACACGCTCGTCGCGTCCATCGTGAGGTCTGCGATCGCCGTCGAGGCCGCTGCGAGGACGAAGGGCGTCCCAAATGGGACAGCGACCGCGCTCGCGGCCAGCAGGCGAAGCGCCTTGACGACCTGCGCGGCGACGCGTGGCACGTCGCGGTCCGTCGCGATGACGTGGTGGACGACCGCTCCGCGGAGCCCGCCTCGCAGCGAGCCCGCGTGGACGACCCACGACGGCGCGCTGGGCCCGGCGAGCTCATCGACGATGCGGCCGAGATCCCCCCCGCCGAGCATCGCGTCGATGACGACGTCGAACTGGCCCGCAGCCCGCCCGCCGCGGACGGTGTACCAGTGGATCAAGGCCTCGGCGCCGTCGGGGAACGTGAACGCGATGCGGTCCATCCGCTTCGCCGTGCGCCGGCCGTCGGCGATCGCGATGTCGGCGAGCCCGTCGCGAATGGCCGCCATCACGGCACGGCGGCGCGCATCACCCGGTGCCGCTGAAGCCATTCATGCACTCTACGCCAGGCCGCCGCCGCCCGAGCCCGCGGTGCCGCCGGAGCCGGCGCTGCCGCCCGGTGCCGCCGAGTCGCTCGAGCTACAGGCCGCGCCGGCGAGGGCCGCCGCGAAGGCAAGAATCATCCAACGGTTGGTCTTCAGCATGCTCGTCCTTCTTCAAGCTCCGTGGCCGGGGGCTTGGCGTCGTACACCGTCGATCTCCCAATGGAACAGCGAGCGCGCTGTCGGTCCCGCTCCTGCGCGCGGCGACGCCCTCGGCGTTTGCCGCCGGTGGACCGGAGCGAACGATACGCCTCTGGTGCTGTTTACCCCCCAACCCGCTCGCGCTCCGCCGCGCGGCCCGCATGAGACGGGAAGGAGACGAGGAGAGTAAGTATACGAACGACGGGTAGAGGATAGAAATAGTGGCGTCGAGCGTGCGGTCGATGGCCCCCGCGTCGTCGGTGCCACCATGAGCCCATCATCGAGGAGTCACGCATGAACCACATTGCCCTCCCAGCCTTCCTCGCCGCGCTCGTCCTCGGCGCGTGCAGCAGCGACAGCGCAGCGACACCCGGCGGCGGGGCCGGGACGCCTGCCGCCGATCACGTCGCGATCGCGGCGACGCTGACCTGCCAAGACGGCACCGCGCCGATCCACCCGGTCACGCTCGCGGCGGCCAGGCTCGACAGATGCATCTACCGGCCGTCCATCCAGCGTCTCGACGTCCAAATCGACGATGGGGTCGGGGGCAACATGTTCGTGGCTCAGATCTCCAAGTTCACCGGCGTCGGCACCTTCGTCACCGGCAACACGACCTCCGAAACCGACACCTTCGTGGAAATGCGCGGGCAGCAGACCACGGTCGATACCAGCAAGGCCTCAGCCCCGCCCCCCGGCGATTGCGCGGCGCACGCGTGCTCGTTCACCGTGACGCAGGCGGGGGTGGTGACCGCGGGCGCGGGTGGCCAAGGAACGGTGGCGTTCGACCTCGAATGCCCGGTGTTGGGGGCCGCGGGCACCGTTTGCGCCGTGTCGCCGACGACGTTCCACGTCGACGTCGCCGCCTGCGCGCGCGACGACTGACGCGCCGTCGCCCCTCTCTCCTGCCTCCGCGCCGGACGGCGGGCTCTGGTCATCCCCTGCCGTCACATGGGTTCCCCAATCGGACAGCGAGCGCGCCCTCGGGCCGACCTCCGCGTGCGGTGCCACGCTCGGGGTTGCGCCGGGTCGTTCGGATCGCATCCATTGCCTTGCTGTCGCTTCGCCCGCGGCTCGCTCCAGCCCCCCGTTCCGGCCAGGTGGTGCGCGTTTCCTGCGTCCCGGACTCGGCGCGACACGAAAGCCGCCAGCCTCGCTCAGTGACCCGACCGCTCGTCGAGACGCGCCGACCCTTCGCCTCTTTGGCTGCGAGGTCGCGCCTCGCCGCTATCGCCCTCCTCACGGACCGCAGTAGCGCGAGCTGTACCGACCCCCCTTCGCCGCGCTGAGGGATTGCGCCCGCTCCTGCTCGTCGAGCGTCCCCGGGCCGGTGTGCGTCGCGAGCCACAGCATGTACGACTGCTCGAGCGCCCACGCGCCGCCGTACGCCGGGTTCACGTCGCTGCCAACGGTCGTCGCGCAGGTATGGGGCTTCGCCCCGCCGGGCACCGTGTGCCGCGCCTCGTGCATGATCAGCGCGCCGAGGTCACGAAGGCCGTAGCCGTCGGGAATAGCGAGGTAGCTCGTGAAGAAGCGCTTGTGCGCGTCGATCGCCGAGGCGAGGATCCACATGTCCGTCCC
>CAITLX010000570.1 GCA_903893335.1 uncultured delta proteobacterium
GCCGCGCCGCCTCGGCCGATCGCCGTCGTGCGCGAGCCCTTCTACGCCGATCGCGAGGCCGTGGCCTCGGCCGAGGTCAAGACGCGCCTCTCGCAGATGCGCCGCGAGATCGCGGCGAGCGGGCGCGAGTACACCATCGGGTACACGTCGGTGTTCGACCGCCCGATCGAGGCCATCACGGGGCTCAAGGTGCCCGCGACGGTCGCCACCGAGGCCGCGTCGCAGTTCGTCGCGCAGAAGACGCTGCTCTCGCGCGACGTCGATCGGCTGCAGACCTGGACGAGGGAGCACCCGCGGCTCGTTCGCCCCGCCGCCGACACGGTGGCCGACTTCACCGCCTCGTCGGCGCGCGGCGACTGGCGCCCGCTCGGCGTCGTCGGCCCGGTGCGCGACCAGGGCTACTGCGGCAGCTGCTGGGCGTTCGCGGTGATGGGCGCGTACGAGGCGTCGTACATCATGCGCAACCACCGCGCGCTCGACAGCTCCGAGCAGGTGCTCGTGTCGTGCTCGACGGCGGGCTCGTGCGGCGGAGGCTGGACGGGCCTCGCGCTCGCGTGGCTGCAGACCAAGGGCACGGCCGCCGAGAGCGTGTTCCCCTACGTCGCTGGGAACGTACCGTGCAAGCCTTACAGCGCCGACTTGCTGGAGTCCGCGTGGGGCTACGTGCGGCCCGACGGCGTCGTCGCCACCACCGCCGAGCTCAAGCAGGCGATCGTCGAGCACGGCCCCGTCATCGTGGCGCTCTACGCCACCAACCACTTCAAGGCCTACGCGAGCGGCGTCTACTTCGAGCCCATCCCGGTGGGCGCGCTCAACCACGCGGTCGTGCTCGTCGGGTGGGACGACGCGAAGCAGGCGTGGATCCTCCGCAACTCGTGGGGCACGGGCTGGGGCGAGACGGCCGGCTACGGCGCCGAGCGCGGGTACATGTACCTGCGCTACGGCAGCAGCGACGTCGGCATCTGGTCGCAGTGGGTCAAGGCCCAGAAGGAGCTGCTGTAGGGCCGCGCGGAGCCGACCTAGATCGCCCAGATCCGCACCGACGGCTCTCCCGCCGCGAGCCGCTGCAGGTCCTTCGGGTCGTGGGTCGCGACGACGCCGCCTCCGAGCGCGAGCGCGGTCGATACGACGAACGCGTCGACCGCGTGCGCCGAGTCGAGCCGGGCCCTGGCGAGCAAGCCGCCGGCGCGCTTGGCAATGCTCGCGTCGAGCGCCACCACGCCGATGCCTCGGTCGTGCAGGAGGCGCTCGACGGCGGCGTCGCGTGCGCCGCCGCGGCACACCTCGGCGAGCACGGGCGCCGGCACGCGCACGAGGGCGCCGCGCTGGTGCGCGACCGTGAGGATGGCCCGGGCGCGAAGCGCCGCCGCGGCGCGTGTCGTCGCGTGCGCGAGCGCCGAGACCGCCTCGGCGTCGAGGATCAGGTAGCCGGCCACGCGCGCCGCGCCTCGTCGATGAGCGACTCGGGCAGGGGCCCCGCGGCGTCGTCGAGCTCCGCGAGCAGCGCGCCGAGCGCCTCGC
>CAITLX010000571.1 GCA_903893335.1 uncultured delta proteobacterium
CAGCCGGCGGTGGCCCGCGACGCCGCAGCGGAGGCCGAGCGCGCGTCGCCGGGGCAGGCCGCGAGCCGGGTGCTCGCCGCTCGGGCGCACGTCGCGCTGGGCGAGGGGGAGGCTGCGTCGGCGGCGTTCGACGAGGCGCTCGCGCTCGACCCCCACGCGGCCGACGAGCCTGTCGTCGCGCTCGATCTCGCGCGTGCGCGCGCGGCGCGTGGGCAGGGCGCCGAGGCGCTCGCGTGGTACCGGCGAGCGTCCGCGGGGCTCGACGACGACGCCTCTCCCGTGCTGCGGCTCCAGTGCCTGGTCGAGGCAGCCG
Organism: uncultured delta proteobacterium; assembly: GCA_903893335.1. Lineage (GTDB taxonomy): Bacteria > Myxococcota_A > Polyangia > Polyangiales > Polyangiaceae > CAITLX01. The sequence continues at coordinate 314 of CAITLX010000571.1, forward strand.
CGGTGGCGTCGAGCCTCGGCGCGCCGCGCATCGGTGAGGCGGTGGGGCTCCTCCGGGCGGCGCGGGCCACTTCGCTTCACGCGGCGCGGCCCGGCATCGACGCGCTCCTCGCGCTCGCGCTCGACCGCGCGGGGGCCGCCGACGAGTCGGCCGATCGGCTCCGGGACGCGGGGCTCGGCGGGGGCACGCGAGGGCTCGAGCCCTGGCAGCCCAGCGCCGCGGTGCCGGGAGCCGAGGACGACGGCGCCGCCGCCGCTGCGCTGGCCCGCGAGCGAACCGATCGCGCGGGGGCGATCGGCGCGTGGCGCGCCTGGCTGGCGACGCGAGGAGCCCAGAGCCGGTGGCGCGAGCACGCGTCCGCTCGCCTGGCGGCGCTCGTGCGCGGCGCGGGGCGTCGATGAGGTGGCGAGCGGCGCTGCTCGCGCTCGTCGTCGCGCGCTCGGCGGCTGCCGCGGACGTCTGGGAGCGCGCCGCCGATCCGCTCCGCGCGCGGGCGGACGCCGCGCACCTCGAGGCCGAGCGCCTTCTGCTCGAGGCGGCCGAGGTGCGGCGCCACGACCGGCGCGTGGCCCGGGCGCTCGACGAGCGGGCGCGCTCGCGGCTGGAGGGGGCGATCGCTCTCGGCTGCGACGAGCCGCGCCTCGCGTTCGATCTCGGGCGCGTGCTCGTGCACCTCGGCGACGACGCTCGCGCCGTCGCGGTGCTCGAGGCGGCCCTCGCAGCGGCCCCCGACGCGCCCGCCGCGGTCGACGCCCGCTTCGACCTCGGCGTGAGCTACGCGCGGCTCGGGCGACCGGACGACGAGATCGCCGCGTACGACGCGTACCTGCAGCGCGAGACCGACCCGAACGCGCGCGCCATCGCGTTCGGCAACCGGGCCGAGGCCCATATGCTCCTCGGCAGGCTCGCGGCCGCCGAGGCCGACGACCGGGCGGCGCTCGCGCTCGAGCCCTCCGAGCCGCTCGCGCGCTGGGGGCTCGCGGTCGCGCTCGACCGGATGGGGCGGTCGGACGAGGCGCAGGTCGAGGTCGCTCGCGCGGTCGCGTACGACCCGGGCGATCAGCGGCTCTCGAGCCCGGCGGTCTTCTTCCTGCCGCCGTACGACCGGTACTGGTACGAGGCGCTCGGCGCGGCGCAGCGCGCGAGGGAGTCCGACGAGCCGGACGTCGCGCGCCTGCTGCGCGAGGCGGCGCTCGCGAAGTGGGACGCCTACCTGGCGGCGGCACCTGCGGACGGGCGCTGGGTGCCGCTCGCTCGTGCGCATCGGGCGAGCGCCGCCCGCGACATCGCCCGGGGCGCGCAGCCGTCGAGCCTTCTTTTTCCTTGCTTTATCGGCAAGTTCAGTTATCGACGAAGCTAAACCAACCAGACTTTTCTCATCTGAATTTTTTATATTTGGGACAATTAGTCCGTTGTTATCTAAGGCAATTGCTATACCGAGG
>CAITLX010000572.1 GCA_903893335.1 uncultured delta proteobacterium
GCTCCTGGCCAACCCGACGACCGAGGCCACGCTCTGGGAGGGCGACGAGGGCGACGACGGCCTCTGAGCCTCGGTTCCCGCGGTCGCGCGGCCACGCTAGGCTGCGCCCGCCATGGCCATCCGCCTGCACGTCAACATCGACCACGTCGCCACGCTGCGCAACGCGCGCGGTACGCCTTACCCTGACCCGGTCGAGGCCGCGCTGATGTGCGAGCGCGCGGGGGCCGACGGCATCACGGTGCACCTGCGCGAGGACCGCCGCCACATCGTCGACCGCGACGTCGAGCGGCTGCGCGAGACGGTCGGCACCTGGCTCAACCTCGAGATGGCGGCCACCGACGCGATGGTCGCGTTCGCCGCGCGCGTGCGCCCCGACATGGTGACGCTCGTGCCCGAGCGGCGCGAGGAGCGCACCACCGAGGGTGGGCTCGACGTCGTCGGCCACCGCGCGGCGGTCGAGGGCGCCGCCCGCAAGCTGGTCGACGCGGGCATCGCGGTCAGCCTCTTCATCGACCCCGACGAGCCGCAGGTCCGCGCCTCCGCCGAGACGCCCGCGCGCCAGATCGAGCTGCACACCGGCGACTACTGCGGCGCGCGGTCCCTCGCGCGACCCACCGAGCTTTCGCGGCTCGGGCGCGCCGCGTCGCTCGCGCGCTCGCTCGAGCTCGACGTCGCCGCGGGCCACGGGCTCACGCGCGCCAACGTCGTCGAGGTCGCGGCCATCCCCCAGGTCGTCGAGCTCAACATCGGCCACGCCGTCGTGGCCGACGCCCTGTTCGGCGGCCTCGCGCGCGCCGTGAAGGGCTTCCGAGCCGCGGTCGACCGAGGGCTCGCGCTGCGCGCGCGCTGAGGCGCCGATGATCCTCGGCCTCGGCATCGACGTCGCCTCGCAGGAGCGCCTGCGCGGGGCCCTCGCGCGCCACGGCGAGAGCTTCCGCGAGCGCGTGCTGACCGAGCGCGAGCGGCTCGCCCTCGCCTCGCGGCGCGACGCCGACGACGCGCTCGCCGGTAGCTGGGCGGCCAAGGAGGCGACGGTCAAGGCGCTCGGCGGCGCGGCGGCGTTCGCCTGGCACGACATCGAGATCGCGCGCGACGAGGGCGGGCGTCCGTCGCTCGATCTCCGCGGCGCCGCGCGCGCGGCAGCCGATCGCCTCGGCGTCGCGCGCGCCTGGGTCAGCATCTCGCACGACGCGGGCGTCGCCGTCGCCGTCGTCGTCCTCGAAGGCGAAGCCCCTGCACCCCTCACCGAGGAGCGCCCGTGATCCCCGTGCTCTCGCGCGCGCAGATGCGCGCCTACGACAGGTTCGCCATCGAGCAGTGCCACGTGCCCGGCATCGTGCTCATGGAAAATGCGGGGCGCGGCGCCGCCGACGTCATCGGTCGCATCGTGCCCGTCGCGGGCAAGCGCGTGGCCATCGTCTGCGGCGCCGGCAACAACGGCGGTGACGGCTTCGTCGTCGCGCGCCACCTCCTCGGGCGCGGCGCCGAGGTCGCGGTGGTGCTGGCCGCGACGCACGAGCGCGTCACGGGCGAGGCGCGCGTCAACCTCGACGCGTTCGTCGATCTCGGCGGGTCGGTCGTCGCGATCGACGCGAGCGATCTCGCGCCGCTCGACGCCGCGCTCGGTGGCGCCGACGTCGTCGTCGACGCGGTCTTCGGCACGGGCCTCGACCGCCCGGTCACGGGCTTCCTCGAGCAGGTCATCGCGCGCCTCAACGCCGCGCGCGGCCACCGCGTCGCGCTCGACGTCCCCTCCGGGCTCGACGCCGACAGCGGCGCGGCGCTCGGCGCGGCCGTCGCCGCGGCCGACACCGTCACGTTCGGCTACCTCAAGATCGGCCTGCTGACCCCCGAGGGCGCGCGCCTCGCGGGGCGGGTGCACGTCGTCGATCTCGGCGTGCCCCCGTCGGTCGTCGCGCAGGTCGGACACGTCGCGTCGGTCATCGAGCGAAGCGTCGTCGGCGGCTGGATCGAGCCGCGCGAGGCCAACGTCCACAAGCACGCCGCGGGCAACCTGCTGGTGCTCGCGGGCTCGCCCGGCAAGCACGGCGCCGCGCAGCTCGTCGCGCGCGGCGCGCTGCGCGCGGGCGCGGGCCTCGTGACGATCGGCTCGTGGCCCGACGTCGCCGCGGCGCTCGAGTCGCGCGTCGTCGAGATCATGACCGCGCGCATCGACCCCGCGCGCATCGCGGGCTCGCTCGACGCCATGCTCGCAGGCAAGCACGCGGTCGCCATCGGTCCGGGCTTCGGCCTCGACGAGGCGGCGCGCATCGCGGTCGAGCACGTCGTGCTCGGCTGGGACGGCGTGAAGGTCGTCGACGCCGACGCGATCACGCTGTTCGCCGGGCGCGCCGAGTGCCTCGCCGAGGCGCGAGGTCAGGTCGTGCTCACGCCGCACTCCGGCGAGATCGGGCGCCTGGTCGGCAAGCGAGCCGACGAGGTCGAGCGCGACCGGTTCGGCGTCGTGCGCGAGGTGGTCGCGCGCACCCGCGCCATCGTCGTGCTCAAGGGCGCCCGCACCATCGTCGCCTCGCCCGACGGCGCCATCTTCATCAACACGACGGGCAACCCCGCCCTCGCGACGGCGGGCTCCGGCGACGTGCTCGCCGGCATCGTCGCGGCGCTCGCCTGCTCGATGTCGCCCCTGCGCGCCGCGTGCGCGGGCGTCCACGTGCACGGTCTGGTGGCCGACGCGTGGCGCGCGCGCACCGGGGCCGACCGCGGCCTCTTCGCGCGCGAGATCGCCGACGGCGTGCCCCCCGTGCTCGCC
>CAITLX010000573.1 GCA_903893335.1 uncultured delta proteobacterium
AGTCGCCGTCGAGCGGGGCGAGCACGGCGCCGGGCATCGCGAGCGCGTCGACGAGCGTCGTCGCGTGGCCGGCGGCGCGCAGCACCGCGGCGTTCTGCACCGCGCCGAGGTCGGCGAAGTAGGGGTAGTCGATGAAGTCGCGCGACACCCGAAGCGGCGGAAAAACAAGGGTGACACGCGCCATCGTCGGGAAAGCATACGCGCAGGTCGGGGGCTCGTCACCCGACGGAGCGCTTGACGGTGGTCGGCCTTTCGACCACGCAGGGGGCTGTGAACCGCTGGCTCGTCTCGCTCGGACCTCTGGCCTGCGCGTCGCTCCTCGCCGGCGCAGCGCGCGCCGACGCCGGCTGGGAGACGGCCCCCGCGACGCGGCGCTCGGGCTTCCACCTCGGCGTCGAGGGGGGCCTCGCGCTCGGCGCCGCGCAGGGCTACCCCGACGCGCACCTCGACACCTCGGGCTTCTTCACCACGTCGAGCGGCGTCGGCCCCGCGGGCACGGTGTGGCTCGGCGGCGCGCTCGCCGACGCGTTCAACTTCGGCCTCGGCGCGAGCCTCGGGTCGGTGACGGGGGGCGGCAAGACGTCGTCGGCCACCGCGTTCGTGTTCCACCTCGAGGGCTTCCCGCTCTTCGCGCGAGGGGGCGCGCTGCGTGACCTCGGGCTGTTCGCCGAGTTCGGCGCCGGCACCGTGCACGTGCGCTCCACCGACGGCGCCGAGCTTGGCGGCGGCGGGGGCAGCATGTCGCTCGTCGGCGCCGGCGCGTTCTGGGAGGCGTGGCGCGTGCTCGGCGGCCACGTGGCGCTCGGCCCCTTCGCCGGGTTCCAGTACCAGGTGAGCGACGCGGTCTCGCGCGAGGTCGCGCTCGTCGGCGTGCGCTCCGCGTTCTACGGCGGGCCGTAGGCAGCGCTCCGCGCGGGAGCGCCCACCTTAGCTCGCGCTCGACCTCGAGGCGGCGCCCTGGCGCGCGCCGTCGGGCACGGTGAACGCGAAGGTGGTCACGCCGTCGCGGCGCTCGATCCAGATGCGCCCGCCGTGCGCGACGACGATGCCGCGCGCGATGAAGAGCCCGAGGCCCGCGCCGCCGAGGCGCCCATCGACCTGGAAGTGGCGCTCGAACACGCTCGCCATGTGCTCGGCAGGAACGCCGGGGCCGCGGTCCTTCACCTCGAAGCGAACCGCGCCCGCGTCGCGCGCGCAGACGACCTCGACCTCCGAGCCCGCCGGCGCGAACTTGAGGGCGTTGCCGATGAGGTTGGCCAGCACCTGCTGCAAGCGCTCCGAGTCGCCGTGCACGAGCTCGGCCGCGGGATCGAGCACGGCGCGCACGTCGATGGCGCGCGCCGCGGAGAGCGGCCGCAGCAGCTCGACCGTCGGCTCGACGAGCTCGCGCACCCGCACGTCGCGCGCGGCGACGGGGAAGCCGCCGGCCTCGAGGACGCTCGCGTCGAGCAGATCGCGGATGAGCCTGTCCATGCGCGCCGCGACGTTGCCGATGGCCGCGGCCGTCTCGCGCGTTCGCTCCGGATCGCTGGCCGAGCGGCCGAGCAGCTCGGCGCGCAGCGCCATCGCGTGCAGCGGGCTGCGCAGATCGTGGGTGACGACGGACACCATCTGCGACTGCGCCGCGAACGCGCGCTCGGCCTGACCCAGGGCGCGCACGAGCATGCGCGTGACCAGCCACAGCATCAGCGACGCGACGAACCCCACCGCGAGCGTCGCGGCGGTGACGAGCTTGGCGTGGCCGACGTCGAGGCTCGGCAGCGACGCGAACACGATCGTCCAGGGGCGCCCCGCCATCGTCAGCGTCTCCTGCGCGTGGAGCGAGGCGTCGAGGTGGTCGCGCGGCATCGTGTCGAACAGCAGCTCGGCGTCGTCGACGCGCTCGCCGTCGTAGATGCGAAAGGCGACGCGCGGGCTCGTCTCGCTGCCGAAGATTTGCGAGAAGAGATCGTGGGTGCGGTAGGGGCTCGACACGAAGCCGAGCAGCCCCTCGCGCCGCTCCTCGAGCGAAGCGGGGGTGCGGCCGCTGCGGTAGACGGGCAGGTAGACGACGAAGCCGGGCTGCGCGTCGGCGTCGGTCTCCTGCACCAGGCGAATGCGCGGGGTCATCTGCGCGGCGCCGGTGTCGCGCGCGCGCTCGAGGGTGGCGAGCCGCGTGGCCTCGCTGGCCAGATCGTAGCCGAGCGCCATGTGGTTACGGGCGTCTGCGGGCTCGAGGAAGACGAGCGGGCAGACGGGCTCGCCGGGCCGCTCGGGCCATACGCGGAAGTCGGCGACGCCGTCTGCGCGCGCCTGCGCCTCGAGCGACGCGACCGCCGAGCGCGACACCCAGGGCGTCCACCCGATGCCGCGCACGCCGCGGTGCGCGCGCTCGAGGTCGAGGCCATCGACGTACGCGCGGAACTCGCGGCGCTCGACGCGCTCGGACGCGCTGAACAGCCCGCGCGCACCCTGGAGGAGCGCGAACTGCGCCGAGAGGCGCGCCTCGATGCGATCGCGGGCGACCTGCATGGCGTTCTCGAAGCGCGCGCGCTCATCGTCGCGCATCGAGGCGAAGACCAGCCCCGAGGCGCCGAGCGCGAGCGTGCTCGACGCGACGAGCACTGCGAGCGGCAACCACCGCGCCGTCCACGGGTGCCGCAGCCTCCGGAAGGCGCCAGGAGCAAACGCCCACATGCGCCCGTCAGCCTAGCGCAATCCGCCGGCGCTCACCGGCCCGTGCGCGCCGCGCCCGAGCGAGCCCGCTCGCGCCTCAGCCGGCGACGAGCACGAGCTTGGTGATCTCGGGGGGCGCTCCCACGCGCGTCGGCGGGCCGGCGGTGCCGAGCCCGCGGTTGACGTAGAGCTGCGTCTCGTCGACCTGGTAGAGCCCCGCGACGTAGCGCACGAAGAGGCGAATGGGGGCGATGCCTGGGTTGACCTGCCCGCCGTGCGTGTGACCGCTCAGCTGGAGATCGACGCGGTGCGGGCCGAGCTCGCGCACGAAGCGCGGCTGGTGCGCGAGCAGCACGCGCGGCCCTTCGGGGTCGAGCCCCGCGACGGCGCGCGCGAGATCGGGGGCGCGGCCTCGCTCGGCGCGCGGCGCCCAGAGATCGTCGACGCCCACGATGGCGAGCGCGCCGCCGGCGACCAGCCGGTGGCGGTTGACCAGCACGTCGAGCCCCGCGCGCCGCAGCCCCGACAGCACGGGGCCGATGCCCGTGTAGTAGTCGTGGTTGCCGGGGATGCACACGACGCCGCCGGGGGCCGAGAGCTCGCCGAGCTTGCGCGCCGCGAGCGGGATCCACCGCGCGTCGAAGTCGATGATGTCGCCCGTGATCGCGATGAGGTCGGGCTTGAGCGCGCGCACGCCGTCGAGCACGCGGTCGAGCTCGCGCTCGCCGAGGAACGCGCCGACGTGGAGATCGGACAGCTGCACGATCGTGAAGCCGTCGAGCGCCCGCGGCAGGCGCGCGAGTCGGACGGGCACCTCGTCGACCTGCCACTCGAAGCGGCCGCGCAGCCCACCCCACCCGATGACCGCCGCGCTCGCGCCGAGCACCGCGCTGCCCGCGACCTGCTCGAACAGCGCGCGGCGCGCGAGGCCCCGCGCGGCCGCCGGATCGGGCTCGGCGGCTG
>CAITLX010000574.1 GCA_903893335.1 uncultured delta proteobacterium
CCGCCGCCGCCGCGCGGGGGACGCTCCTCGGCCGCGTTGACGCGAAGGGGACGGCCGTCCATGACGGAGCCGTTGAGGCGGTTGATGGCCTCGGCGGCCTCCGCATCGCTCGACATGGTGACGAAGCCGAAGCCGCGCGGCAGGCCGCTGTCGCGATCGACGGCGACGTGCACGTCGGTGACGGTGCCCGCTGCGGAGAACGCCTGACGGAGGCCGTCCGCGGTGGTCTGGTAGGAGAGATTGCCGACGTAGAGACGAGAACTCATGACCGTGTCTTCTTCTGTCTGCGGGGGAGGCGCTTGCGCGCTTCGTGGCGCCGCCACCCCAGCCCCCGCGGACCCGAGCGAGCGGTCTGCGGCTCCGTGTCGTCGGGGCCGCCTCCGCAGGCGTCGCCAGGTGGTTGCGACGAGCCGCTCGCTTGGCGAGGCGTCCTGTGCGCGGGCCCGAAAACGATGCGGAGCGGCCGAAGAATACCGCTTTGACCGCGCGGGGCAAGAAGCACGTGCCGGGGCGAAGGGCGTGCCCCCTCCTCGCCGCCGGGGCGCGCCGGGGAGGCGGCGTGCCTTGCCGGCCCCCGCGCCGAGCGGGTAGCGTCGTGGCATGCGCGTGGCGTCTACCGGTCGGGTCCTCGTCTTCGCCGCGGCGCTCGGCCTGGCCGCGGCTTGCAGCAGCCAGGGGGACTCGGGCGCCTCGGCCTTCTCCGGCTCGCACGCCGGGGGGGCCGGGAGCGGCGGCGCCGGGGGCTCGGGCTCGAACGACGGCGGCCTCTTCGGCGACGGTTCGCTGCTCGACGACGCGTCCGTGTCGCAGGGCTTCGACGTGCAGCCGAGCGCGCAGCAGACCCTCGCGCTCGTCGCGGGCCAGCCGGCGCCCTCGGTCGCGTACGCGGCGACGCTCGACGGCAAGCCGATCGGCGTGGGCTGGAGCGTCGATCGCGCAGAGCTAGCGGCCATCGGCGCAGGCCCTGCGGCTTCGGCGACGGTCACCGCGACCGGCGGAGGCGGCGGGGTCGTCAGCGTGCGCGCCTCGCTCAACGGCCAGACGATCGAGCGCTCGCTGCTCGTCACGGTGTCGGCCGCCCAGGATGGCGCGAACACGAGCGTCGCCTCCGAGCAGGCGCAGGTCGCGGCGTCGGTCGCGGCGCTCACCGAGGGGGGCGGCGTGGGCGGCGTCGGAGGCGAGGGGCTCGGCGGCCCGGTGGCCGACGCGGCGACGCTCGCCGCGCTCGCGGGCCCCGCCGACACGGGCGCGTCGCAGGCGCTCGCGTGGCTCTACCCCTACGACGCGACGGTGTGGCCGCGCGGGCTGCTCGCGCCGTTGCTCCAGTGGAGCTGGGCTCCGGGCGACGCGGACGCGGTGCGCATCGAGCTCGCGACGACGAGCGGGTCGTACGCGTGGGTGGGGACGTTCGCGCGACCCGCGATCCTCGCGCAGACGGGCGCGCCCTTCACGCGCCACCCGATCCCGCAGGACGTGTGGGAGGCGGCGACCGCGAGCGCGGCGGGGAAATCGGGGAGCGCGACGCCCGAGCGGCTGCGCGTGCGCCTCACGGTCGCGCGCGGCGGGGTGGCCTACGGCCCCATCGAGGAGACCTGGACGGTCGCGCCCGCGCGGCTCTCGGGCATCATCTATTACAACTCGTACGGCACGCGCCTCGCGAAGAACTTCGCCGGCGCGGTCGGCGGAGACGGCCGCTTCGGCGGCGCGGTGCTCTCGATCCACGTCGGCGACACCGCGCCTCAGTTGGTCGCGGGCGCAGACGGTGGCAGCGCGCAGTGCCGCGTGTGCCACTCGGTCGCCGCCGACGGCTCGCGGCTCGTCGTGCAGCACGGCGACAGCAACGGCGCGAGCTCCGCATACGACCTCACGCCGAGCGGCTCGGTCGAGCACCCGCTCGCCATCGGCGCGTCGTTCCCCGGCGTCTACCCCGACGGCTCGCGCGCGCTCTCGACCAGCGGTCAGCTGCTCCCGCTCCCCGACGACTCGACGCCGCTGCCCGTCTCGGGGCTCGACACGGTCGCGACGTCGCTCGGCACGCCGGCGTTCTCGCCCGACGGCGCGCTCGTCGCGTTCAACCCCATGGCGGGGCCCGGCGTCGCGAACCCGACGCAGAAGCTCGTCGTCATGGAGTTCGACGCGGCGTCGGGCGCCTTCTCGAACCCCGTCGAGGTGGTGGACGACACCGGTCAGCCGGCCGAGACGCGCCCCGGGTGGCCGGCGTTCTTCCCCGACGGCAAGTCGATCGTGTTCCACCACCAGAGCGCGGCGGGCTTCGACGGCAACGCGAGCGGCGCGCTGGCCACGCGCAAGGGGGCTCGCGCGCGCATCGCGTGGACGGGCGCGACCGCGGGCAGCCCCGTGCACGACCTCGACCGGCTCAACGGCGGCGACGGCAACGGAGGCTCCGCGCTCCCGAAGCTGGCCACGCCGATCTCGCTCGGCTGCGGCGCCGACGGCAAGCAGGTCGGTGGCATCGACGCCGATCACGGCGCCGACATCGACCTCAACTACGAGCCCACGGTGAACCCCGTCGCGTCCGGAGGCTACGCGTGGGTCGTGTTCACCAGCCGGCGACTGTACGGCAACGTCGCGACGATCCCGCCGTTCTGCAGCGATCCGCGCGGCGTCGACCTCGTGTCGAACGTCACGACGAAGAAGCTGTGGGTCGCCGCCGTCGACGTCAGCGGTCAGCCCGGCACCGACCCGAGCCACCCGGCGTTCTACGTGCCGGCGCAGGAGCTGCTCGCGGGCAACGCGCGCGCGTTCTGGGTGCTCGACCCGTGCCGCGCCGACGGCACCTCGTGCCAGTCGGGCGACCAGTGCTGCAACGGCTTCTGCGAGCCGGACGGCGAGGGGGGCGGCCCCGTCTGCTCGGGCGAGCCGCCGGGCGCGCACTGCTCGGCGCCGGCCGAGCACTGCGACACGGTGGCCGACTGCTGCGACCCGCAGAGCCTCTGCATCAACGGCTTCTGCGCGCAGAAGGGGCCGCACTGACGTGGAGCGCGAGCGCCTGGCAGTCGTCGCGCTGGCGCTGCTCGCGGCGGCGTGCGGACCGAGCGCCCGCGCGGCGGCAGCGGGCGACATCGTCGTGCAGGACGGAGGCGGCGCCGACGCGACGCCCCGTCTCGACGCCGGCGCGCACGACGCCGGCGGACCGGCGAGCCTGTCGGTGCTCTTTGTCGGCAACAGCTACACGTTCGTCAACGACCTGCCCGGCATGCTGCGCGGGCTCGCGGCGACCGCGGGCGAGGCGCCGTCCATCGCCGTGTCGTCGGTCACCGCCGCAGGCGCGACGCTCGATCAGCTCTGGAGCGCGGGCGCGGCCCCCTCGGCGATCGCGGCGGGGGGCCACGCGTTCGTCGTGCTGCAGGAGCAGAGCGTGACGCCCGTGATGAGCCCCGCCTACTTCGCAGCGTCGGCCGGGCTCTTCTCCGCCGCGGCGCACGACGCGGGGGCGAAGCCCGCGTTCTACGAGACCTGGGCGCGCGCCGACGGCGACGCGGTGTACGCCGAGGCGTGGTCGGGCGGGACGCCGAGCGCGATGCAGGACGGCCTGCTCGCGGCGTACGAGTCGGCCGCGGCCGACGGCGGGGGCGTCGTGGTGCCGGTGGGCGAGGCGTGGCGCGCGGTGCGCGAGGCGCACCCTTCGATCGCGCTCTTCCAGAGCGACGGGAGCCACCCGACGGCCGCGGGCACCTACCTCGCGGCGTGCGTCTTCTACGACACGCTCGCGGGCCACGCGCTCTCGTCGAAGGCGACCGTCCCCTCGGGCGTGGCGAAGAGCGACGCGACCACGCTGCGCGCCGCGGCCGCGCAGGCTGCCGGCCTCTGATCGCGCTTCAGCCGGCGCGCGTGGCGCGCGCCCGCAGCAGGCGCACGACGTGGCGACGGTCGCGCCCGGGGACGTCGACGCCGGCGACCTCCTGCGGCGTGCGCAGCTCGACGTCGTCGAAGCCCGCGAGCGCGAGCGCCGCGCGCGCCTCGGCCTCCCCCTCGAAGTGCAGGTGCACGCGCCCGCGCGCGAACACCTCCAGCAGCCGGCGAAACACGAGCCCCGAGCGCATTCCGGCGAGATCGCCGGCGAGGTTGAGGTCGGCGAGGTAGGCGCCCGACCCGTGGCGCGCGAGCAGCGCCGCGAAGCGCGCCCACATGCCGCGCACGGCGGCGAGGTCGAAGTACGAGAGCAGCCCCTCGGTGACGATGGCGAGCCCGCGCTCGGGGTCGAGCTCGCGCGCTGCGACCTCCGCGAGGCTCGTAGGCCCCTCTGCGGCGAGCGCGTCGAGCGTCACGATGCGATGCCCCTCGGCGAGCAGCCCCGCGCCCGCGAGGCGGCGCCGCTTGTCCGCGGCCATGTCCGGGAGATCGCCCTCGACGTACACGAGCCCGGGGTGGCGCCGCACGAAGGTCGCGCCGCGCGGCGAGAGGCCGGCGGCGATCTCGAGCACCTGGCCGACGCGCCCCGAGGCGATCTCCGCCTCGAGCCACGCGTCGAGCACGCGGTGGCGCGCGAGCAGCATCATGTCGAGGTCGGGGCGCGTGCCGAGGCGCTCGTAGGCGAGGTTCATCGGCCGCAGCGCGACGTGCAGCGCGCGCCCGAGCGGCGTCGCGAGCGGCGCGAACGACATGCCCGCGCGGTACCAGACGTACGCGGTGTAGTGCGCGGTGGGGCTGATGCGGGCGTGCTGGTGGCCCAAGGTGCCCACGAGGCTACCACCGCGCGAGGCGGCGCGAGGCCAGCGCTCACTTCGGGGTGGCGGGCACCACGACGGTGTTGATCGGCGCGATGCCGGCGCCGCCGGGGTACGCGTACGAGACGTACTGCGTGTTGAACGGGAAGGTCTGCAGCGAGCCCCAGCCCCACACGGTGATGCCGAAGGGCGCGGTGCTGTCGATGGAGTGGCGACCGTTGGCGCAGTTGCCGACGTGCTGGAAATTGCCCGTCACGAGGTCGACGCGCGTCCACTCGAGGTCCGAGCCGAGCGGCGTCCAGCCCGAGACGACGCCCGCGCAGTCGAGCTTCACGTCGGCGAAGCCCTGCGCGCCCTTCGCGCGCACGAGCACGAGGTTGGTCTCGGAGTAGGTCGGGTCGGTGAAGAAGACGTACGAGGTGAGGTACTGCGCGGTCGGCACGACGTTGACCGTCTCGGGGTCACCCTCGCCATCGAACGGGGCGCCGCCGGTCATGTGCGCGGACATGTAGAACGGGTGGCTGCCGTCCTGGCTCGCGACGACGAAGGGGCCGGGCGCGTCGAACTCGGCGAGCTCGCCGGCTGCGAGCGCGCTGGGTGCGCCGGCGGGCGCGGTGGGGGTGTAGGTGAGCAGCGTCCCGTCGACGGCGCCGACGAGTCGCCAGGGGACCGACTCGTCCTGCCCCCCCTTGCGACCGCGGTAGCGCACCGCGGCGTACGAGCTGCCGAGCGCGCGCACCGGCGGGATCTGCTGCTGCGCGGTGTCGCACGCGGCGACGGACGCGGGGATGTTCATGCAGCTGTTGCCGCCGAACACGCCGACGGGCTTGTTCGACTGCACGATGCTGCCGGTGAGCTCGGCGTCCTGCGAGATCTGCAGGTACTCGCCGCGGGCGAGGTGGTAGGTCGCCTGCTGCCCCGCGGCGACCGGCGGCACGCCGGGCCCGCCGCCGACCAGCGCGTTGGGCAGCAGCGTGACGTCGGTGCCGTCCTCCATCGCGATGACGTCCATCGACGGCTGCCCCCAGTTGTCGGGGAGCTGCGTCTTCGCGTAGCCCTCGGCCACGACGTAGTTCGTGTCCCACGCCGGCGTGGGGAGCAGCAGCGTGGCCGACGTCTCGGCCGAGCCGCCGCCGCCGTAGGGGTAGATCTGGTACGCGACGACGGGCACGTCGGCGGTGATGTGGAAGCCCTTGCCCTTGCCCGTGCCGTGCACCGCCGGGTCGCCCGCGAAGCCGGCCGTGATGCCGGCGGGGCATACGCCGAAGCCGAGCAGCGGCGCGCCCTGCGCGAGGAACAGGATCGCGACCTGCCCCGGCGCGAGCCCCTGCACGGCATCGTAGGGCGCGTAGGTGAGCGCAGCGCCCTGGCCGCTCGGGATCTTCGCGAGCTGACCGATGGGCAGCACCGCGCCGTCGTGCTCGACGCGCAGGTGCGCGGGCGTCGACCAGGTGTTCGCGACGTACGCGGCGTAGCAGCCGCCTCCGACGATGTTGTCGAGGTTGAGCGTCCAGTAGTCGCAGCCGTTGGTGCTGCGCGCGGCTGCGGCGACGGTGCACGCGTCCTTGATGGCGCACGCGCCCTGCCAGCACACCTCGCCCTCGCCGCACGCGGTGGCGCCGCCGTCGCAGTCGAGGACCGTCTTCAGGTCGGCCGAGCACGAGGGGCAGGTGGGGGCCGTGTCGATCGTGGCGTCGAGCCAGTCGCCGCCGATGCCCGCGGCGCCGCCCGACACGCTCGCGTCCGCTCCGCCGGAGCCGCCGCCTCCCCCCGGACGTTCGGCCGAGCCCGAGCCCGCCGCCGAGCACCCCGTCGCCACGACCCCCCACGACGCCCACGCTGCGCCCACGACGAACGCGGCCGCTGCGAGCCGGTTGTGCCTCGACCTCGATGCCATCGGTGCGACCTCGGAGTGGGAGGGTCGCACGGAACGGCGGGCTGGCGAAGGTGCGCGCCGACTGCCTGGCGAGCCGCCGCATCGGATACCATCACGATCTCGTCGACCTCGCGCCGACGCACGCGCCCTCGAAGCGCCCAACACGGAGCCCCGCCCCATGCCCTCGATCCAGCGTCGCCACCTCTTCTCGTTCCTGCTCGCGGCTGGCGTCGCGTCGGCCTCCGGCGCCGGTTGCTACGGCGGCGCCGCGGGTGACGGCGGCAGCGCCGGCGGTGGCGGGACCGCAGACAGCGGGCCCGACCCGTGGAGCGCGCCGGTGGGTTGCGCGAGCGGCGCGCACTACGTGGGCGGCGCCAACAGCCGCATGGAGCCGGGCGTGGCGTGCGTCTCGTGCCACACGCAGAGCGGCGAAGGGCCCGTGGGCATCCTCGGCACCGCGTACGCGAGCGCGCACGACGAGGATCGCTGCAACGGCATCGCGGGCTCGGCGTACGGTGACGCGTACATCTCGGTGCTCGACGATCAGCACGTCGAGGTCGCGCAGCTTCCGATCAACGCCGTAGGCAACTTCATGGGCAACGAGCCGGCGAGCGCGACCTACTACGTCGCGCTCGTGGCCAACGGGCAGACGCGCGAGATGGCGATGGCCGTCCCGAGCGGCGACTGCAACTCGTGCCACACGCAGGACGGCGCGGTCGGCGCGCCCGGCCGCATCCTCGTGCCCTGACGCTCGACGCTCGGGGCGCGAACCTGCTACCCGGGAGTTCATGCCGCTTCGCCTCGTCACGATCCCGGTCAGCCACTACGCGGAGAAGGCCCGGTGGGCGCTCGACCGCGCCGGGTGGGCCTACACCGAGGACGGCCACCTGCCGGTCGCGCACGTGCCGGCGGTGCTGCGCGCGGGCGGCAAGCGCATGGTCCCGGTGCTCGCGACGCCGCACGGTGCGGTGTGCGACTCGACCGAGATCGTGCGCTTCGTCGATCGCGGGCTGGCCGCCGAGGCGCGCCTCTTCCCGGTCGACGCGGCGCTCGGCGCCGAGGTCGAGCGCTGGGAGGAGCGCTTCGACGCCGAGCTAGGTCCCGCGACGCGTCGGTGGGCCTACGCGCACCTGCTGCCCGCGCGGGCTGTGACCATCGGCATCATGCGCCTCAACGGGCCGGCGCTCGAGCGCGCGCTCGCGGCCGCGGCGTACCCGCTGGTGGCGGCCGTGATCCGGCGCAACTACGGCGTCGACGAGGTGCGCGCGGCTCGCTCGCTCGACCGGGTGCGCGCGCTCTTCGCCGAGGTGAGCGCGAAGCTCGCCGACGGGCGGCGCTTCCTCGTCGGCGATCGCTTCACGGCGGCCGACCTCACGTTCGCGGCGCTCGCGACGCCGGTCGTCTGGCCCGCCGAGCACGCGCGCTTCCTCGGCGGCGTCGAGGCGCTGCCGGCGGCGATGCGCGCGGTCATCGACGAGCTGCGCGCGACGCCTGCGGGGGCGTACGCGCTCCGGCTCTACGCCGAGGAGCGCGCCCGCAAGGTCGGTTGACGCCGCGCGCGCTCGATCAGGCGCGCGCCGCGCGCGTGCCGGCTGCGAGGGCGCGCAGGGTCTCGAGCGCCTCGACGACGTGGCGACCCGGGCGCAGCTGCGACTCGAAGGCGTGCAGCACGACGCCGTCGGGGCCGATGACGAACGTGACCCGTCCGGCCAGCAGGCCGAGCGTCTTGCGCACGCCGTAGCTCTGCGCGACGCGGCCCCCCGCGTCGGCGAGCAGCAGGAAGGGGAGCGCGTAGCGCGACACGAAGCGTCGGTGCGACTCGACCGAGTCCTCGCTCACGCCCACGACGGTGGCGCCGATGTCGACGAAGCTCTCGTACGCGTCGCGAAACGAGCACGCCTCGACCGTGCAGCCGGGGGTGCCGTCCTTCGGGTAGAAATAGAGGACGACCGGCCCCTTCGCGAGCAGCGACGCGAGCGAGACCGGGCCGTCGACGCCGGGCAGGGTGAAGTCGGGAGCGAGGTCGCCGCGGGCGATGGCCCCGCTCACGTCGGCAGGTCCGAGGCGTCCATCTCCGGAGCGGCCTCGCCGCGCGAGCAGGGGCCGCGCACCTGGTAGGGCTTGCCCGTCACGCGGCGCGCCACGACGACGCTCTTCCACATGAGGTAGGCCTTGTTGAAGCGGGCCATCTCGCTCGGCTCGAAGTAGGGGTTGTTCACGTCGCCGAGCGTGCAGAGCGCGAGCACCTGCTCGGCGACGCTCACCGGGCAGCCCTCGAGGCGGATGGGCCCGCTGCCGGCGAAGCTCAGGCGCGCCGTCACGCTCGCCATCTTCGCGAAGATGTCGGAGTGCTTCGCGTCGTACGGGTCCTTGGTGTCGCGGCTCTTGTACTTGCTCGAGATCTGCACGGGCTTGCCCTCGAGCGTGCCCTGCCAGGTGGCGCAGTCGCCGATGAACACGACCCGCTCGCCGGGCTTCGCGTCGATGGGGCCCTCGTAGGCGCCGAACACGACGTGCATGCGGGGCATCTTCTGGTCGGCCTCCTTGTCGAAGATGCGCAAGATCTCGATGGCCTCCTCGATGGCGCCCGGGCAGCCGCCCCAGCAGTAGTCGGTCGCCTCGCTGTCGGGCGGCGGGCCGGCGTAGGCCGTGATCTTCGAGCCCTCGAAGTACTTCTCGACGCGCACCAGGCCGACCTTGAAGCCGTGCGCGCGCTCCTGGGCCTGCTCGAGCGTCACGTCGCCGGTGATCTCGACGCTCGCGAGATCGCTCGGGCCGAAGCCGCGATCCTCGGCGATGCGCACGTGATCGATGGTGCGCGGGTCGAGGCCGATGATGCGCGCGCACACGCTGTCGAACGCGACCTGGTTGTTGCCCATGACGATGAGCCCGAGGTCGAACGGAATGGGGGTCAGCATGCGCCCCTCGCCGGCCGTGATGGCGTCGATGGCGATGAACTGCGGCTGCACGATGTACTGCAGGTCACCCAGCTTCTCGTTGAGCCGGTGGTCGTGATCGATGAGGCGGTGCCGGTCGTCCTGGATGCCGATGTAGTTCTTCATCGAGAACGTGATCGTCGTCCAAGGGTGCGACTTGAACTTGGGGCAATTGACGAAGAAGTCTGCCTTGGCCACCGGCTCGGGGGTGAACAGGTAATCGCGCAGGCGCCCCTCGTGGGTGAGCGGGATCTCGACCTGGGGCTCCTCCTCGAAGTGGTAGTGCTTGACCCCGGTGCGCTTGAACATCGGATAGTAGCCCGCGCCGTCGAACGCGAGGCGCGTCGGCAGGGTGATGCCGCAGCGCTCGCCCACGGCCAGCTCGGTCATCTTCCCCTCATCGCGGTCGCGCAGCGCGAGCACCACCCCCTCGATGAACTCGGGGCGCGTGTAGGCGTGGGGGAACATCGGGCCCGACGAGACGACGTTGGGCTTGATGAGCGTGCGCCCCGACGGGTGGAGCCCGAGCTCCTCGAGCCCCTCGCGCACGATCGTGCGGATGCGCTCGACGTCGTAGGTCGGGCAGTGGCGCAGGATGACGCGGGGGCGGACGTTGGGCTTCACGTCGGCCAGCGTACGGGGGGCGCTCGCGCCCCGCAATCGGCGCGGGTGGGGCTCAGCCCGCGGGAGCCCCGAGGCCGAACGGCGCGACGAACGCGCCCTCGGTCCCCGCGAGCAGCGCGCCGTCGAGCACGAGGCCGCGGGGCGTGGTCGCGAGGCGCGCGGCGGCGCGCACGAGCGCGAGCGCGCGCGCGACGGCCTCGCGAGCGTCGGCATCGAGCGCGATGTGCGGGTGGCGGTCGCGCGCGGTCGGCCACGCGTCGCGCAGCAGGTAGCCCTCGCCGTCGCGCTCGGCTCGCAGCGAGAGCTGCACCTCGTCGAGCAAGACGAGCCGCGGCGCGGCGAGCGCCGCGTCGACCGCGGTGACGAAGGGCGCGTGGGTGCGCTGCAAACGCGCGGCCACGGCGTCGGCGTACGCGAGGGAGAGGGCGCAGTCGAAGGCGCACGGCGACCACGAGACGAAGTGGAAGATCGCCAGGTCGAGCCCGTTGAGGCGCGGGTGCGCGGCCCCTCGCGTGCGCGCGACCGCGCGCGCGTACAGCTCGGTGTTGAAGCGGTGGGCGGAGGTCGCGACGAAGGCCTCGACGCCGCAGCGCGGGTAGCCGGGCAGTCGGCCGAGCGCGCGGTCGGCCTCGTCGGTCTTCGCCACGTCGCAGGCGACGGCCTCCTCGACGCGCGCGCGGTCGCGGCCGACGAAGAGCGCCTGGCGCGCGCCGGGCGCGTCGGGGGGGAGCGACGATTTCGCGCCGTCCCAGCCGTCGCGGCTCGGGCCGTAGACGCGCGGGGCGACCTCGCAGGTGAAGCCGGAGCGCTCGAAGCGAGCGCGCGCGACGCCGAGATCGCGGCGCTGGAGCACCTGGCGAATGAGCGGCCGCAGGCCGATGGACAGCGCGACCTCCTCGGCTTGCCCGCTGCCGAGGGGGTAGGCGATGGGGCGCCGGTCCGCGTCAGCGCGCGCGTGCTCCACCGCGGCTCGGTCGCGCACGGGCAGGGCGTCGCGGAGGCTTTCGACGAGCGTCACGGCGGGTGGGCTCGCATCGTAGTCGAGGGGCGAGCGTCGGGCCCGGTGGAGTTCGCGCGGGGCGTCACGGGGCGTCTCTGGGGGCCTCGACGCGGAAGAGCCCGACCTCGACCGGGTCCCGATCGAAGCCGAGCCCGGTCATGCTCGCGCGCGCCGGGATCGTCGTCGCGGCGAGCGGCACGAGCCTCGCGGTCGCCTCCATCTCGCCGCACTTCGCGCGGCCGTCGGCGCTGGAGCAGAGCGACGAGCGGTAGTAGTAGACGCGGCGACCGAGCGACGCGAGCGGGGCCGGGGCGTCGTCGGCGGCGATCGGGTGGTGCGCCGAGCGCGCGCAGTCGCCGTAGACGGGGAGCGCGAGCACGCGCAGGCCTGCGCGGCCGAGCCACACGAGCGAGGCGTCCGGGGGCACGAGATCGCGCCACGCGAGCATCGCCTCCTGCTCGCGCGTGTCGGTCGCCTGCTGCTGCATCGGCGCGAAGCGCGAGGCGGCGAGCGCGAGCGTGGCGGCGACGGCGAGCCGACCGGGCCACGCGCTGGCACCGGGCCAGCGGGCGAGCAGCGCGGCGGCCGCCGCGAGGGCGACCGGTGCATACTGCACGTAGTACGCTGCCTGCACCCAGGGGGGCGACGAGCCGTGCAGGTCGGCCAGGCGCGCGACGACGAACGCGACGACGAGCGCGGCGATCGCGAGCGGCTCGCGCCGCAGCCAGAGGGCTGCCGCGGCGAGCACCACGAGGCGGCCGGGCGTCGCGTTGCGCGCGAGCGTCTCCGTGAGATCGACGCGCGCGAGCCACCCCTGGCCCTCGCTGCCGTCGAGCACGTGCAGCATCTCCCCCCCGCTCGTCGCCGCGACCACGAGCGCGATGACGACGCCGACGATCGCGGCCTCGCGCAGCAGGGCGCGCACGCTCCCGGCGCGCACCGCCGGGACGAGGGGGAGCAGCGCGGCGGCCGGCCAGCAGAGCGGGTGGATGCGCGCTGCCTGGGCGACGACGAGCCCCGCGCAAGCCGCGGCGAGCGCCGTGCGTCGGTCGCTGCGAGGCGCGCGGCTCGGCCACGCCGCGAGCACCGCGGCGGCGACGAAGAGCAGCGACGTGGTGGTCGCGTAGTACGACTCGGTCGACGCGATCCGCACGAGTACGGGTTCGGTCGCCGCGACGAGCGCGACCCCGCCCGCGAGCCACGGCGCGGCGCCGACGCCGGTCGCCACGAGGTAGACGGCGGCTGGCACCAGCGCCGCGAGGGCCCCCTGGAGCGCGAAGACGGCTGCCTCGGCGTGCGCCGGGTCGCGGCTGGCTGCGACGCCGAACACCTCCGCGAAGCCGGGGCCGAGCGGGCCGGCGCCGCACCGCGCGTAGGCCACCCACATCGGACCGTGGCCGTTCTGGTGGAAGAAGCCGGGGAGCGCGAGGGCGCGGTGCAGCGCGTAGGTCGCGAGCGTGACGAGGGCGAGCCGGAGCGCGAGCAGCAGCGCCGCACGTCGCGCCGCGGCGCCTCGCACCTCGCCGACGATGCCCGCGACCAGCGCGATCGCGGCGACGACGAGCAGCCAGGGCAGGCCCGACAGCGCCTGGACGAGCGACGTCATCGCGCACCGCCAGGGCCGTCGCTGGTGCGCGCGGCTCGGCGGGCGCGGACGCTCTCGGGGGCCATGCGCGCGAGGGTAGGGGCCGCAGGCGGCGCTGGCTACGGCCTCGGTGTGGCCGGATTTCGCCTGGCGCGCCGCCCGGGCGCGGCGAACATGGTATGAAATCGGTCGCCCCGAGGCCGATGCAGACTCTTCCTCCGCGTCCTCGCGATCGCGTGCGAACCCTCTCGATCGCCGCCCCGGCCTACGACGAGCAGGACGCCTTGCCGGGCTTCGTGGCGGCCTGGACGGCACGGCTCGCGGCCGGTGGGTACGAGGCCGCGGAGGTCGTGGTGTGCGACGACGGGAGCCGCGACGGGTCGGGCGCGCTGCTCGGCCGGCTGGCCACAGAGCACCCCGCGCTGCGCGTCGTCACCCACGCGACCAACCGCGGCGCTGGGGCGGCCATGGCGAGCGCGATCGCGGCGACGCGCCACGCGTGGGTGCTCCTCGTCGACGCCGACGGGCAGTTCCCCGTCGGGTGCCTCGACGCCCTCGAGCGCGTGGTCGAGGCCTCGGGCGAGGGGGAGCTCGACGCCGTGCTCGGGGCGCGCGGGGCCAAGCGCGACACGAGCTTCGCGCGCGCCGGCTCGCGCCTGTCGAACCTCGCGTGCAACACGCTGCTCGGCAGCCGCCTCGACGACTTCTCTTCCACCTGCCGGCTGGTGCGCGGCGATCTGCTGCGCCGGCTGCCGCTCGAGGCGCGCGGCCTCAACTACTCGCTCGACGTGACCGCGCGGCTGCTCGAGGCCGGCGCGCGCGTCGTCGAGACCCCCGTGCCGCACGACGCGCGCGGCGGGGGGCGGAGCAGCCGAACGGCGGTGCGCAGCTCGGTCGATCGCGCGCTGTTCGTCGCGTGGCTCGGCGCGCGTCGAGCGCTCGCGCGCCGCGGCGTGCTCATGGGCGCCGGCGCCACGGCGGCGAGGCCCAGGTGAGCCCCCGCACCGTCTCGCTCTTCTGCGGCGGTCGCGGCAGCTCGACCCTGGTGCGCGAGCTCATCCGTCGCCCGCACATCGAGCTCAACCTGCTGGTCAACGCCTACGACGACGGCATGTCGACCGGCGCTCTGCGCAGGCTCATCCCCGAGATGCTCGGGCCCTCCGACTTCCGCAAGAACCTCTCGTACCTGCTGGTGCGCCACTCGCCGCAGCAGTTCGACCTCGCGCACATGCTCGAGGCGCGGCTCCCGGTCGGGTGCACCGACGACGCCCTGCGCAAGCTCGCGCACCGCCTGCAGACGGGGCGCGGAGCGGCGGGCGACGAGCTCGGCGCGCTCTTCCGCGACCTCGAGCCGCTGCGCCGCCGCGAGCTCGGCCGCTACCTCGCGACGTTCCTCGACCACGCGCGCGGTCAGGGCGGGGCGTTCGAGTTCGCCGACTGCGCGCTCGGCAACCTCATCTTCGCCGGCGCGTTCCTCGAGAGCGACCGCGATTTCAACCGCACCGTGCGTCGCCTCGCGCTCACCATGGGCACCGAGGCCAACCTGGTGAACGTCTCGCGCGGCGAGCCCCGCACGCTCGTCGCCGTGAAGGCCGACGGGCAGCTCCTCGACTGCGAGGCGCGGGTCGTCGCGCCGCAGAGCGCGGCGAAGATCGCCGGGATGTTCCTCCTGCCCGCGCCGCTCGGCGCGCCCGAGGTGGCCGCGCTCGACCGCCTCGACCTGGCCGGCAAGCTCGCGTTCCTCGCCGCGCGCGAGGCCCCCGTCGACCTCTCCGACGAGGCGCGCGACGCGCTCGAGCGCTCGGATCTCGTCCTCTTCGGCCCGGGTACGCAGCACTCGTCGCTGCTGCCGAGCTACAAGACGCGCGGCCTCTGCGACGCGCTCGCGCGCAGCCCGGCGCGCGTGAAGGCGCTCGTGGTCAACCTGCGCGCCGACCACGACATCCCCGGCGCGACGGCCGAGGACGTCCTCGAGCTCGCGCTCGCCTACCTCGGCGACCCGACCAACGCGACGCGCGCCGTCACCCACGTGCTGCACGACCCGAGCGTCGAGGACGGCGAGCGCCCGGCCGTGCGCCGCCGAGCGGCCGCGGGCGCCGAGGGGGGCGCTGCGGCGACGGTCACCTGGGTGGCCGGCGCGCTCGAGGCGATCCACCCGCGCGGCGTGCACAACGGCCGCGCCGCGGTCGACGCCGCGGTCAGCGCGTACCGCGCCGCCGGGCCTGCCTCCGCGCGGCGCATCGAGCTGTACGCCGACCTCGACGAGCGCTCGGCGTCGGCCGAGCTGCTGGTGCAGGAGCTCGCGGAGATCGCGTGGCGCGACCGCTTCGACGAGGTGCGGCTCTGCCTGAACGGCGTCTCGGCGCCGGCGCCCGAGCTCCCGGCTCCCTTCGTCGTCACGACCTCCGCCTACGAGGGGCCGTTCTCCGAGGTCGCGGCGTTTCGAGCCTGGCTCGAGAGCGGCACCTCCGAGTACCTCGTCACCCTCACGGGCGACGGCGAGTTTCGCCTGCAGGACATCCTGCCGGCGATCCGCCTGCTCGAGGACTCCGCGTTCGGCGTCGTGCACGGCTCGCGCAGCCAGAGCCGCATGCAGTTCCGCGGCTCGCTCGAGGACGCCTACGGCGAGTCGGCGCCGGTGTTCTGGCTGAGCTGGCTCGGCGGCTACGCCTTCAGCGCGCTGTTCGCGCTGCGCTTCCGCGTGACGCTCTCGGACCCGTTCACCGGCTTCCGCGTCTACCGCCGCAGCGCGATGCCCGACCGCGCCCGGCTCGCGCGCCACCCGCTGCGCACCGCGTCGCACATCTCGCGGTTCCTGCTCGCCGAGTCGGTCGAGCTCGCCGAGATCCCCGTCTCGTACCGGACGTTCCGCGGCTTCACGCGCGCCTCGACGCGCCTCTCGCGCGGCCTGAAGAACGCGCTCGGGCTGCTGCTGTGACCGGCGACGCGCACGCCGCTCCGCGCGCGCGAGGGGCGCGCAGGCCGAGGGCGCTGCTGCTCGACCTCGACGGCACGCTCGTCGACTCGAGCCCGACGCACGCGGCGGCGTTTCGCGACGCGCTCGGCGCCCTCGCGCCGTCGGCCGCGGTGGGCTTCGACTACGAGCGCATCCGGGGGCTGCCGACCTACGACGCGCTCGCGCGGCTCGGGCTGCTCGATCCCGCGCTGGTCGCGCGCGTCGCCGCGGCCAAGTCCGCGCGCTACCGCGATCTGGTGCGTGCGGGGGCGGTGGGCGCAGCGGCGGGCGCGAGCGAGCTGCTCGACGCTCTCGCGTCCGCGGGCGTGTCGGCGATCGTCCTCACGGCGGCGAGCCGCGCCTCTGCCGAGCTTGCGCTCGCAGGCGCGGGGCTCGCGGCGGGCGTGCATGCGCTCGTCAGCGCCGACGACCTCGCGCTGCCCAAGCCCGCGGTCGAGGCGTACGTCGAGACGCTCGGGCGGTTCGGGCTCGCCGCGGCCGACGCGGTCGCCGTCGACGACGACGCTACGGCGGTGCGCGCTGCGCGGGCGGCGGGGCTCGACGCGGTGCAGGTCGGCGGCCCAGCGCCGAGCGACGGCGGGTGGCACGTCGCGTCGCTCGTCGGGCTCCTCTCCTGGTTCGAGGCCACGCGATGAGCGCGCCGACGCGGAGCGGCGTCTGCGCGCTCGTGCCCGCCGCGGGGCGCGCGACGCGGCTCGGCGCGCTGGCCGAGGGCACGCCGAAGCTCCTGCTCGACGTGGGCGAGGGCGCCACGGTCTGGTCCTTGATCCACGCCGCGCTCGCGCCGCACGTCGAGCGCGTCCACGTCGTGCTGTCGCCCGAGGGGGAGCCGCTCTTCGCCGCGCGAGGCGAGGGGAGCGGGTCGCCTCGCGTCACCACGAGCGTGCAACCGGTGGCGCGTGGGATGGGTGACGCGATCTTCGGCGCGCACGACGCGTGGCGCGACCACGCGACGCTGCTCGTCGTGTGGGGCGACCAGGCGTGCCTCTCGACCCACACCGTCGCGAGGTGCCTCGCCGAGCACGCGCGTCGCGTCGGGCCGCGCATGACGCTCCCGCTCGCGCGCGTGCGCGACCCCTACGTGCAGGTCGATCTCGACGCAGCCGCGGGGCGCCTCCTCGGCATCCGGCAGTCGCGCGAGGGGGACGCGATGGACGCCGAGGGGGACGCGGACGTCGGCGTCTTCTGCCTCGAGACCGCTGGCCTCGCAGACGCGTGGGCCGCGTACCTCGGCACGGCCGCGCGCGGCGCGCGGACGGGCGAGGTCAACTTCCTGCCCTTCTTGCCGTGGCTCTCGCGCGAGCGCGGGTGGGATGCTCGCGGCGTCGCCGTCGACGACCCGGACGAGGCGCGCGGCATCAACGCGCCGGCCGACCTCGCCTTCGTGCGCGAGCGCCTGCGACGCCGCTAGCGCGCGCTCACGGCGGGGGCGCCGGGGGCTCGAAGCGGAAGAGAGCGACCTCGACCGGATCGCGGTCGAAGCCCATGCCCCCCATGCTCTCGCGCGCGGCGATCGACGCGTGGGCGACCGGCACGAGGTTGGCGCCGGCCTCGAGCGCCTCGCAGCGAGCGCGCCCGTCGGCGCTCGAGCAGAGCGAGGAGCGGTAATAGTAGACCTTCGGCCCGAACGACGCGAGCGGCCGCAGCGGCTCGCCCGCCGCGACCCCGCCGCTCGGAAAATCGCTGCAGTCGCCGTAGATGGGCAGCGTCAGCACGCGCTGGCCCGCGCGCGCGAGCCATACGAGCGTGGCGTCGGGGGGGATCAGCTCGCGCCAGGCGCGCATCGCCGTCTGCTCGCGCTCGTCGGTGGCCTGCACCTGCAGGCTCGGGAAGCGCGCGGCCGAGACGGCGAGCCCCGCGGCGACCGCGAGGCGACCGGGCCAGAGCCGCCGGCCTGGCCAGTGCGCGAGCAGCGTGGCGACGGCGGCGATCGCGACGGGCGCGAACTGCCGATAGTACGCCGCGTGCACCCAGGGGGGCGAGCCGGCGTGCAGATCGGTGAGGCGCGCGACGACGACGGTCGCGAGCAGGCCGGTGACCGCGAGCGCCTCGGAGCGCAGCCAGTAGCCGAGGACGACGACCAGCAGGACGCGGCCCGGCGAGATGCGGCTGCCGATGGTGTCGAAGAGGCTGACGTGGGCGACCCAGCTCTGCCCCTGGCCGCTCTGCAAGACGTGCAGCATCTCGCCGCCGCTGGTGGCCACCACCGCCACGGCGATCACGGCCGCGGTCATCAGCGTCTGGCGCAGGCGGGTGCGCGTGTCGCCGGGGCGCACCGCGGTGACGAGCGGGAGCATGGCCGCCGCAGGCCAGCAGAGCGGGTGGGTGCGCGCCGCCTGCGCGACGATGAGCCCCGCGCAGGCTGCGGCGAGCACCGCGCGCGCGTCGCTCCGCGCGCCTCGACGGGGCCACCCCGCGAGCACGGTGGCCGCCACGAAGAGCAGCGAGGTGCAGGTCGCGTAGTACGACTCCGTCCACGCCATGCGCACGAGCACCGGCTCGGTCGCGGTGACCAGCGCGAGCCCCGCTGCGAGCGCCGGGCCCGCGCCGACGGCGCTGGCGGTGAGGTAGGCCGCCGCGGGCGCGAGCGCCGCGAGGGCGCCCTGTGCGCGGAAGACGAGCGTCTCGGCGTGCTGCGGGTCGAGCCCGGCCACGGCGCCGAACACCTCGGTGAAGCCGGCGCCGAGCGTGGAGGTGTCGCAGAGCGCCTGGCCGACCCGCATGGGGCCGTGGCCGTTCTGGTGGAAGAAGCTCGGCTCCGAGATCGCTCGGTGCAGGGCGAACGTCGCCACGGTCGTGAGCGCGAGCCCGAGCGCGAGCCGCCGCGCTGCGGGGCGCCGAAGCTCGGGCAGCACCCCGGCGAGGAGCGCGAGGCCCGTCACGACGAGCAACCAGGGCACGCCGGAGAGGGTCGTCGTCATCCGCGCGGACCGGTCGGCTCGGCGCGCAGCTTGCGGTACGCCGCGCGGCGCCTGCGCATCGGCTCGATCGCGTTGGCCACCTTCGAGTTCTGCGTGCGACGCGTGAGCTGGCGCACGATGTCGAGCGTCCGGCTCGGGTGCGCCACCGTCTGCACGGCGTGAAACCAGACGATGCCGAGCAGCACGGCGGCGCGCAGCAGGGCCGCCGAGCGCCCGGCGCCGTACGCGGTGACGTGGGTGTAGTCGGTGAAGACGAGCCCGAGGAAGTAGTCGTCGTCCATGCGGACCGACCCCTTGGCGACCATCTCGTCGTGCATCTCGGAGCCGGGGTAGGCGCAGAACGGGAAGATGGAGACGGCCTCGGCGCCGGCGATCGCGCAGCGCGCGAGGAAGGCGTAGGTGCGGAGGACGTCGGAGAGCGTCTCGTCGGGGAAGCCGAGGATGATGTTGACCTTCACGTCGATGCCCGCGCGCGCCGCGTCGCGCATCGAGCGGAGCATGCGGCCGAGGTTCACCCGCTTCTGGATGCGCTCGAGCTCGCGCGGCGAGCCGCTCTCGGGGGCGTAGTTGATGTTCTTGCAGCCCGAGGCGAAGAGCAGCGTGGCGACCTCGCCGTCGATGGCCTCCGAGCGGGTGCCGGACGGCAGCTGCCAGGTGATGTCGAGCTTCTCGTCGAGCAGGAGCGTGCAGAACTCGACCAGCCAGTCGCGGCGGATGATCGCCGTCAGGTCGTAGAACGCGAAGTCGTTGACGCGGTAGCGCTCGATGCAGCGCTTCATCTCGGCGACGAGCTCGCGTGGCGAGCGCACCACCCACTTGGTCGTCCACATGCGCGGCGACGAGCAGAAGGTGCAGCGGTAGGGGCAGCCGCGGCTCGCGAGGATGGGCATCGAGCGCCCGCGCACGACGCCGTGGTTGTAGTGCCCGTCGATGTACTTCTCGAGCGGGAAGGCCTCCCAGTAGGGCTCGGCGATGGCGTCGATGTCGCGGATGCGCGCGCGCTTGAGCGGGATGGGCGCGTCGGGCGGCGCGAGGCCAGGCGCGCCACCGGGGGCGCGGGCAGCGACGCCCGGGACGAGGCGCGGGTCGGAGCCCTCGTCGAGGCAGCGCGACAGCTCGCAGAGCGTTCGCTCCCCCTCGCCGAGCACGCAGAAAGTGACGGCCTCGCAGGTGCGCAGCACGAGCTCCCAGCACGCGGTGGCGTGCTCGCCCCCGAGCGCGATGGGGACGCCCGGGAAGGCCTCGTGGATGCGCTCGACGAGGTCGCGCGTCGGGCACCAGGCGTTCGAGAACATGCACGAGACGCCGATGAGCGTCGCGTCCGCGGGGATGCGCGCGACGATCTCGTCGAACGACAGGCCGCGCAGCATCGAGGCGCGCGCGCGGGGGTAGATCGCGAGCCGGTCGAGCGCCTCGCCGACCGCGTCGACGACCGTGACGCGCTGTCCGTCGGCGCGAAGCGCGCCAGCGACGTAGGCGAGCCCGAGCGGCGGCACCGCCTCCTGCGAGAGCGTCGTGACGGACGCGATCGTCGGCGGATGGACGAGGACGACGTGCATGCGCTCGCGACGACGGTAGCACGGTGTTCCGTGCGGCTTCGCGGCTCGGCGAGGGGCGCGCGCGGCATCCGACGTGCGACCGGGGGCCTCGCACCGTGCTGACGGGGTGGGGGCGCTGGGCTACCCTGATCGTCGGCAAGAGAGTCGTCGTGCGATCCGAGCTGGTCTTCACCCACTTCACCTGCAACCAGAACTGCACGTATTGCAGCGTGCGCCGCGCGTCCGACGACCGCGCGACCATCGGCGGCGACGCGGTGCGCGAGCGCATCCGGGCCGCGCTCGCGAAGGGGGCCCGCGAGATCGTCCTCACCGGCGGCGAGCCCGGGATGCGACGCGACCTCGTCGACCTCGTGCGGTTCGCGCGCGAGGCGGGCGCCGAGGCGGTCGGCCTCGAGACCAACGCGACGCTGCTCGACCTCGAGGCCGCGCGCGCGCTGCGCGAGGCCGGGCTCTCGTTCGTCCGGGTCAACCTCTCGGGCTGGGGCGAGGCGCACGACCTCATCACCCGCGACCCGGGGGGCTTCGCCCGCACCCTCGCGGGGCTGCGCGCGCTCGTCGCCGCGGGGCTCGACGTCGGCATCGTGTCGGTCGTGGTGCGCTCGACGCTCGAGCTGCTGCCGGCGCTGCCGGAGCGGCTGGCCGAGGCGACGGCCGACGTGGGGCGCCTCTCGGGCATCACCGTGCGCGTGCCCACCTCGAGCCCCGACCCGTCGGAGCTCGTGTCCTACGAGGCCGCCGTCCCGGTGCTGGTCGCCCTCGACGAGTCGTCGCGCAAGGCCGGCCTGCCCGTGAAGCTCGCGCCCGACAGCGGCCCGCCTCCCTGCGTCTTCCCCCACGCCGGTCGCATCGCGCACCTCTACGCGCTGACGCCCGGCGCGCGCCCGCGCGACGACCACACGAAGGCGGCCGCGTGCGCCGGCTGCCAGATGGACGACCGCTGCTCGGGCCTGCCGAGCGCCTACCTCGCGCGCTTCCCGCTGCCGACCCTCCGTCCGATCACCGAGGACCGCGTCCGCCGCCGCCTCGCGCTCATCTCCACCGTCGAGGAGCAGGTGCTGCGCGAGCTCGCGCAGCCCAACCGCTTCGCCAACCCCGACACGGGCGAGGTCATCGA
>CAITLX010000575.1 GCA_903893335.1 uncultured delta proteobacterium
CGCCGGGGGCGACGAGGCCGCCGCCGACGGCGGCACGGCCCAGCGAGGCTGCGAGCCGGGCGGCGCCGAGGCCGGCGGCTGCGGCGTGAGCGAAGCCTCGGGCGGCGCGACCGACGGGGGAGCGACGGCGAGATCGCGCAGCGTGGGCGTCTTGCGCCCGCCCCCCACGCTCGCCGGCACGGGCGTCGGCGCTGGCGACGGCGCGCTCAGCGCGCGCTCGATGGCGTCGAGCGCCCCCTCGGGGACGTGAACGGTCGCGACGGGCGGAGCGCTGGACCCGCGCACACCCGCCGACAGCGCGCCGAACGAGAGGTCGGGCGCGCGCGCGAGCCGCGCGAGATCCGACACGCGCGGCGACGCGGGCGGCGCGCTCGGCGAGAGGTCGGTGCGGCGGTCGAGCCGAGCCAGCACGCGCAGCGCGCGCCGCTCGAGCAGCGCCCCGTAGTCACGGCCCAGCGCCTGGCGCACCCGCAGCAGCGGCGCCACGAGCTGGCGGAGCGGGGTGGCCAGCGAGAACGCGAGGTCCTGCTCGACCTCCTCGGCGAGGGGCTCCGCGACCGCGACGTGCAGCGCGCCGTCGCGACGCTCGAGCGGGTAGAGCACGTAGCGAAGCGCCACGTCGGCCGGCACGAGCCCCACGATGTCCTGCGGGGCCGCGAGCTCGCCGACCGGCGCCGGGTCGAGCCCGTGGGCCTCGGCCAGCACCTGCACGAGCAGCGCCTCGTCCACGTCGGCGACCTCGAGCAGGTTGGTGGCGAGGTCGCCTCCGAAGACGACCTGGCGTGCGAGGGCGTCCTCGACCCTGCGGAGGGTCGCGACGTCGCGTTCGACCAGGAGTGAGCTCAGCGTCGGCATGGCGGGAGTGGAGAGCCCCCAGGTGAAGATACACGACCTCGGCCCCTCGGTCAGCGCCGTCGGCCTCGCTAGTGCACCGGAAGCGCGTGCGCGGCGGTGGCCGCACCCGCGATGACGTCGGCGAGCACCAGCTTGGCGACGTTGAAGTAGATGACGATGCCGACGACGTCGACGAGGCTCGCGATGAACGGCGTCGAGCTCGTGGCCGGGTCGAAGCCGAGCCGACGCAGCGCGAGCGGGAGCATCGCGCCGACGACGCAGCCCATGAGCACGATGCCGACGAGGGTCACGCCGATGACGATCATGAAGCGCCCGCCGTCGCCCCACATCAGCACGCGCCCCATGCCGACCGCGGCGAGGATGACGCCGAGGATGAGCCCCTGGCCCACCTCGCGCAGCGCGACCTTCCACCAGTGCTCCCACTTGATCTCGCCGACCGCGAGGCCACGGATGACGAGCGACGCGGACTGCGAGCCCGAGTTGCCGCCCGTCGAGATGAGCAGCGGGATGTAGTACGCGAGCTTGCCCACGGCCTGCAGCACCTGGTCGTAGTGCCGCAGCGCGTTGCCCGTGAAGAACTCCTCGACGAAGAGGATGATGAGCCACGGGGCGCGCTTTCGAACGAACGTCCAGAACGTCGTGGCGAAGTAGGGCAGGTCGAGGGGCTCGACGGCCGCGAGCTTCTGGACGTCCTCGGTCTGCTCCTGGGTGAGCACGTCGATGATGTCGTCGACGGTGATGACCCCGAGCAGCACGCCGCGCGCGTCGACGACCGGGATGGCCGACAGATCGTACTTCGCGAGCTTGCGCGCGACCTCCTCCTGGTCGAGCTCCGGAGGGACGGTGATGACGTTGCGCGTGATCTCGTCGGTGAGGCGCTGCCCGGGCTCGGCGAGCAAGAGGTCGCGCAGCGACACGACGCCGTGCAGGCGCGCGTCGGGCCAGAGCACGTACACGTAGTAGATCGTCTCGGCCTCGGCCCCCTTGGCGCGGATGGCGACGATGGCGTCGGCGACGGTCATGTCGGGCGCGACGCGCACGATGTCCGTCGTCATGAGGCTGCCGGCGCTGTGCTCGGGCCAGCGCGCGAGGCGCTCGACGTCCTCGGCCACCTCGGGGTCGAGCTTCTCGAGGCTCGCCAGGACGCGGTCGCCGATGTCGTCGGGCAGCTCCTTGAAGAGGTCGGCGCGCTCGTCCGACGACATCTCCATGGCGATCTGCGCCGTGGTCGTCGGGCCCAGCGCCTCGACGAGATCGGCCTGCCGCTCGTCGTCGAGGCGCTCGAAGATCGCCGCGGCCTCGGCGGCGGGCAGGCGCCCGAACAGCGCCGCGGCCTCCTCGTCGGTCAGCTCGGCGACGATGTCGGCGAAGTCCTCGGCGTGCAGCTCCTCGAGCAGCGGGCGGACCTGGTCGGGGTCGTCGCGCAGCAGCGCCTTGAGCTCGGGACCTATCAGCTTGCCGAGCTGCATGGCTCAGCCCTTCGCGACGCCCGCGAGGAAGCGCCCGAGGATCGCGCGGCCGAGCTCGAGGTCGGCGAGCGACGTCCACTCGTTCTGCTGGTGGGCCTGCGCCTGCTCGCCGGGCCCGAAGTTGACCGCCGCGACGCCGAGCGCGGCGAAGCGCGCGACGTCCGTCCACGCCTGCTTGGGCTCGACCGCGCGCACGCCGGCGTCGCGCAGCGCGCGCACCAGGTCGTGATCGGCGAAGGGAGGCGCCGCGGGGGACTCGTCGGTGAAGGTGACCTCGGCGCGGCCCGCCACGATGGCGAGCAGCTCGGCCTTGGCCTGCTCGAGCGAGGTGTCGGGCGCGAAGCGGTGGTTGACGTTGAGCCGGAAGCGGTCGGGCACGACGTTGCGGCCGCGCCCACCCTCGGCAAAGGTGACGCTGGTGACGGTGCGGTAGGTCAGCCCCGAGAGGACGACCTCGCGCGGCGCGCGGACCGCGAGCTCGACGAGCAGCGCGCCGGCCTTGTGGATGGCGTTGTCCCCCTGCCAGGGGCGCGCGCTGTGCGCCGTGCGCCCCGTGAAGACGACGTCGGCGTGCAGCGAGCCGGTGGCGCCGAGCTGCAGCTTGTTGTTCGACGGCTCGAGGCACACCGCGAGGTCGATGCTCGCGAGCTCGGGCTCGGCGGCGAGCACGGGGCCCAGCTCGTTTTCCGCGAACGGCCCCTCCTCGCGCGCGTAGAACACGAGCGTCAAATCGACCCCGAGCGTGCGCGTCGCGTCGCTCTCGGCCAGGTCGATCATCAGCGCGAGGCCCGACTTCATGTCCGCCGCGCCGGGGCCGTAGAGGCGGTCGCCCTCGATGCGCACGCCCCCCTCGTGCGAGGTGCGCACGACGTCGAGGTGTCCGACGAGCGCCACGTGCGGGCCGCCGGTGCCGCGCCGCAGCGGCACGACCAGCGAGTCGCCGTGGCGGCGGATCGGAGCTGCGAGCGGCAGCGTGCCCAGCCGCGCGGCCACCGCGTCGGCGAGCGCGCGCTCCTCGCCGATGGGCGACGGCGTGGCGCAGAGCCAGAGGAGCGTGTCGGTGAGCGTCATGTTGGCCTTGGCCCCGGCGCGCCTCAGACGGGCACGCCGAAATCGCGCAGCGCGGCCTCGAGCGAGACCTTGCGATCGGTCGATGCGCTGCGCGTGCCGATGATGAGCGCGCACGGCACGCCGAACTCGCCCGCGGGGAACTTCTTCTGGCGCATGCCGGGGATGACGACGCTGCGCGCCGGCACGCGCCCGCGGTGCTCGACGACCGTGTCGCCGGTGACGTCGAGGATCGCCGTCGAGGCGGTGAGCACGACGCCCGCGCCGATGACCGCCTCGCGCTCGACCAGCGTGCCCTCGACGATGACGGCGCGCGACCCGACGAACACGCCGTCCTCGATGATGACGGGGCGCGCGCTCGGCGGCTCGAGCACGCCGCCGATGCCGACGCCGCCCGCGAGGTGCACGCCCTTGCCGACCTGCGCGCAGCTGCCGACGGTGGCCCAGGTGTCGACCATCGAGCCCGCGCCGACGCGCGCGCCGATGTTGACGTAGCCCGGCATCACGACGGCGGTGGGCTCGAGGAACGCGCCGTAGCGCACGACGCCCGGCGGAACGACCCGCACGCCCTGGCGATCGAGCCCCTTCTTCAGCGGGACCTTGTCGTAGAACTCGAAGGGCCCGACCTCGATGCGCTCCATCTTGCGGATGGCGAAGTAGAGCAGGATCGCCTTTTTCACCCACTCGTGGACGATCCACGCGCCCGTCTCGCCCGGCTCGGCGGTGCGGAGCGAGCCGTCGTCGAGCCCGGCGATCGTCGCCTCGATGGCGGCGAGCACGTCGGCCTGGGCGAGCAGGCTGCGGTCGTCGAAGGCGCGGGTGATGAGGTCGGCGTTGGACGGAGGCATGCGCTCTCCCTAGTGCCGCCACGCGCGGGCTTCACCTGCTTTCGCAGGTGAGCCGCGCGTTCGTGTTGGGACGCGGGGCCGGGCCGCGCCCGGGCCTCGCGGCCAGGTCAGCCGCCGAGCGTCTCGTAGCCCGGGAAGAAGTAGGCGATCTCGGCCTTCGCCGTGTCGACCGCGTCCGAGCCGTGCAGCGCGTTCTCGCCGACGTTGGCGCCGTAGAGCTTGCGCAGCGTGCCGTCGGCGGCCTTGGCCGGGTCGGTCGCGCCGATGACCTCGCGGTACTTCGCGATGGCGTCCTCGCGCTCGAGCGCGATGACGACGATCGGGCTGCGGCTCATGAACTGCGTGAGCTCGCCGAAGAACGGACGCGCGCTGTGCACCGCGTAGAAGCCCTCGGCCTGCGCGAGCGAGAGCTGCAGCTTCTTCAGGGCGACGACGCGGAAGCCCTCCTGCTCGAGCCGCGCGACGATGGCGCCGATCTTCTGCTTCTCGACCGCGTCGGGCTTGATGATGGAAAGCGTGCGCTGGACGGACATCGGAATCTCTCTTCTTCTACTACGAGGGGAGCGAGCGGTGCCGGCGCCGAGGCGCCGGCGGGCGCGCGTCAGTGCATCAGGGCCATGAGCGTGGTGGCCATGTCGGCCGGCGTCGGCGCGACCTTCACGCCGGCTGCCTCGAGCGCGGTGGTCTTGTCCTTCGCCGTGCCCTTGCCACCCGAGATGATGGCGCCCGCGTGCCCCATGCGCTTGCCCTCCGGCGCGGTGGCGCCGGCGATGAACGCCGCGACGGGCTTGGTCATGTGCTCCTTGATCCACGCGGCGGCGTTCTGCTCCGCCATGCCGCCGATCTCGCCGATCATGATGACGCCGTGCGTGTCGGGGTCGTCGTTGAACATCTGCAGGACGTCGATGAAGTCGAGCCCGGCGACGGGGTCGCCGCCGACGCCGACGCAGGTGGACTGCCCCACGCCGAGCGCGGAGAGCTGACCGACCGCCTCGTACGTCAGCGTGCCCGACTTGGACACGACGCCGATGTGGCCCGGCTTGTGGATGTGCCCCGGCATGATGCCGATCTTGCACGCGCCCGGCGTGATGATGCCCGGGCAGTTGGGCCCGATGAGGCGCGTCGCCTTGCCGTCGAGCCAGCGACGGACCT
Source organism: uncultured delta proteobacterium (assembly GCA_903893335.1). Lineage (GTDB taxonomy): Bacteria > Myxococcota_A > Polyangia > Polyangiales > Polyangiaceae > CAITLX01. Next base: position 5,393 of record CAITLX010000575.1, read on the forward strand.
TCACCATGTCGAGGACGGGGACGCCCTCGGTGATGCAGACGACGAGCTTGCAGCCCGCGTCGGCGGCCTCGAGGATCGCGTCGGCCGCGCCGACGGGCGGCACGAAGATGCACGACGTGTCGGCGCCCGTCTCGCGGACGGCCTCCGCGACGGTGTTGAAGATGGGGACCTTGCCCTCGAACATCTCTCCGCCGCGACCCGGCGTGACGCCGGAGACGACGTGCGTTCCGTACGCCATGCACTGCTTGGCGTGGAACGAGCCCGTTTCGCCCGTGATGCCCTGGAAGACGACGCGCGTTTCTTTACCGACGAGGATCGACATGGCCGGTCACCTTCCCTTCACGGCAGCGACGATCTTCTTCGCGCCGTCGGCCATCGTGTCGGCCGGTTGAATCGCCAGGCCCGACTCCGCGAGGAGCTTGCGCCCCATCTCGACGTTGGTGCCCTCGAGCCGCACGACGAGCGGCACCTGGAGCCCGAGCTCCTTGGTGGCCGCGATGACGCCCTGCGCGATGACGTCGCACTTCATGATGCCGCCGAAGATGTTGACGAAGATGCCCTTCACCTTGGGGCTCTTGAGGATCATGGAGAAGGCCTTGGTGACCTGCTCCTTGTTCGCTCCGCCGCCGACGTCGAGGAAGTTGGCGGGGTTGCCGCCGTACGTCTTGATGATGTCCATCGTCGCCATGGCGAGCCCGGCGCCGTTGACCAGGCAGCCGATGTCGCCGTCGAGCGAGACGTACGAGAGGCCCGCGGCCTTCGCTTCCATCTCGACGGGGTCCTCCTCGTCGAGGTCGCGCAGATCGTGCCACTCCTTGTGGCGGAAGTCCCCGTTGTCATCGAAGTTGATCTTGCCGTCGAGCGCGACGATGTCCCCGGACTTCGAGACGATGAGCGGGTTGATCTCGCAGAGCGAGCAGTCTTCCTTGATGAACAGATCGTAGAGCGCGAGCAGCAGCTTCACGAACTTGGCGACCTGCGTCTTGTCGAGGCCGAGCGCGAAGCCGATGCGGCGGGCCTGCCACGCGCCGAGCCCGGTGATCGGGTCGATGTGCAGCGAGGTGATCTTCTCGGGCGTGTCGTGGGCGACCGCCTCGATGTCCATGCCGCCCTCGGTCGACGCCATCACGGCCACGCGGCGCGCGTCGCGATCGACGACGAGCGCGACGTAGAGCTCGCGCGCGATGTCGAGCCCCTGCTCGATGTAGAGCCGGCGCACCTTCTGCCCCTCGGGGCCGGTCTGGTGCGTGACGAGCTGCATGCCGAGGATCTGCTCGGCGACCTTCTTGGCCTCGGCAGGGCCGCCCTTGACGACCTTGACGCCGCCGCCCTTGCCACGCCCACCGGCGTGGATCTGGGCCTTCACCACGACGACAGGGATGCCCGTCTCGGTGATGAGCTTCTCGGCGGCCTGCTCGGCCTCGGCGAGGGTGAACGCGGGGTACCCCTTCGGAATGGGGACGCCGTAGCGCGCGAAGAGTTGCTTGGCTTGGTACTCGTGGATCTTCATGACCTCGGCCCATCGCACTACCCGCCGGGGCAGCGCGCGCGCCCGTGTACCATACTGCGAGCCCTTTGGGGGGAACTCAGCGCGCGGGGGGCGGCTCGGGGCGCGCCGGCGCGGGGCAGCAGCCGTCGGGGCAGGCCTCGGCGAGCGGCGCGAGGGTGCCGAGGTGGCGGCGCGGGCGCCCCGCGCCGAGCCGGTCGCCCACGAGCTCGGCCAGGCCGGCGACGAAGCGCGGGTGGGTCCCGGGCGTCGCCGAGCGCTCGTACGCGAGGCCGAGCTCACGAGCCGTCGCGTGGGCCTGCTCGTCGAGGTCCTGCACGACCTCCATGTGATCGCTGACGAAGCCGACCGGGGCGACGACGACCGCGCGCACCCCCGCCGCCGCGAGCTCGCGCAGCCGCGCGCTCACGTCGGGCTCGAGCCAGGGCACCTGCGGGGGCCCGCTGCGGCTCTGGTACGAGAGCGTGCGCGCGTGGCCGGGCATCGCGTCGTCGCCGACCAGGCGCACGACCTCGTGAAGCTGCGCCTCGTAGTCGCACGAGCGCGCCATCGCGAGCGGGATGCTGTGCGCGGTGCACACCAGGTGCGCCTCGGCGCGAAGCTCGGGCGCGAGGCGCGCGTGCGCGACCCGCACGCCGTCGACCAGGGCCTCGACGAAGCCCGGGTGGTCGAAGTAGGCGCGGACGAACTCGACCTCGGGCGCCCCCTCGCCGACGGCGGCGCGCGCGCGCGCCACGTCCTCGCGGTACTGGCGGCAGCCGGAGTAGGACGAGTAGGCCGAGGTGAGCACCGCCAGCGCGCGCCGCACGCCCGCCTCGCGCATGGCGCGCAGCGTGTCCTCGACGTAGGGCGGCCCGTTGCGGTGGCCGAGGTAGACCGGCAGCGGCGTGCCCTGAGAGGCGAGCGCGCCCTCGAGCGCCTCGCGCAGCGCGCGGCACTGCGCCGGCAGCGGCGAGACGCCCCCGCGCGCGAGGTAGTGCCTCGCGACCTCGTCGAGCCGCTCCTTCGGGATGCCGCGGCCACGCGTCACCCGCTCGAGGAACGGCATCACGTCGGCGGGCCCCTCGGGCCCCCCGAACGACAGGAGCAGGACGGCGTCGTAGGTCATGGGCACGGCGCGCGCAGCCTAGCGCACGCCCGGCGAGACGGGAGTGGACGGGCGCGCGAACGCGTTCGGCGGCAACTCGTCGCGCGGAAAGGTCGGGCAGTTACGTCCCCCCCCTACCCACGGACGATCGGGATGCGCAGGTTGTCGTCGAACGGAGGGTGTCATGGCAACTCGTGTGCATCACAAGCTCTGGGTCCTGGGTCTGGCCTTTGGAGCCGCGGTCGTCGGCGCCTGCGCGGGCGGCGGCGGAGTCGGTGAGCCGAGGACGCCCGACACGAAGGCCACGCACTTCGTCGGCAGCCCGAGCGAAGACCGGGCCACCGCGCGCGGCGCGGGCGCAGCGGCCGCTCGGTCGGATCGCGGAAAGGGGATCGGAGGCGGGTCGGAGGTCGCGAACGAGGCGCCGGCCGCCGGGCCGAGGACGCCGAGCGTCGGCGACATCGCGCCGCGCCAGCCCCCGCCTGCCCCGGCGCCGCGCAACACGGGCGATCCGCCGCCTCCCACGGACTGACCGGCGAGCGGCCCCCCCCCCGAGGGATCGGGCGCCATGCAGGGCCCCGCGCGCGATGCTCGCCGCGCGGGGCTCGGCGGGCGTCAGGGGCAGCCGGCGTACGCCTGCTTGCAGACGCCGGGGTCGCCGTAGAGCGCCTTGCAGTCGGCGCCCTGGCACGAGCAGCCGCCGATGCCCTGGCACGACTTGCCGTCCCACACGTACCCCAGGAACATCGCGCACATGCCGACGCCCTGGGCGTCCTGCGGCGCGCAGCTCACCGAGGGGCAGCCCGTCCAGTGCACGCTGCACTGGCCCGACAGGCAGAGCGACTGCGGGCAGTTGGCGCTCACGCCGTCGGGGCAGAGCTGGCAGGGCGCGCCCACCGCGGGGCACTCCGAGTCGGCCTGGCACTGGGAGCCGGCGTCGACGGGCACGCACGCGCAGACGTCGGGCGAGCCGTCCCACGTCGAGTTGGGCGTGCAGGTCGCGGCCACCTGGCACACGCACTGGCCTGGGCAGTCAGCGCCCCCGCTGCCGGGGTTGCAGCCGTCGTTGGGGATGTCGAGGCACGAGCCCGAGCCGGGGCAGGGCTTGCCGCCGAAGCCGCCGCAGATCACCGTGCCGGTGCCGCCGTCCTGCGACACGCAGGGGGGGTACGAGAGGCCGCACGTCCCGCCGAGGCACACCGCAGTGCCGCACGTGTAGCTCACGCCATCGGCGCAGAGCTGGCAGTCCTTCACCGGAGGGCAGTCGTAGTCCGACTTGCAGACGCCGCCGGTGCCGCCGTCCTGCGAGGCACACGGCGGGTAGTACGTGTCACACTTGCCGCCCACGCACATCGCCGTCGCGCACGTGTAGCTCGCGCCGTCGGGGCACACCTGGCAGAGGCCGACGACCGGGCAGTCGTAGTCCGACTTGCACTCGCCGCCGGAGCCGCCGTCCTGCGCGGCGCAGGGGGGGAAGTAGGTGGCGCACGCGCCGTTGACGCACGACGCGGTCGCGCAGGTGTAGCTCGCGCCGTCGGGGCACACCTGGCACACGGCCGGGGCGCTGCACTGGTAGTCCGCGAAGCAGGCGGGGCCGACGCCGCCGTCGGTCGGCGGCACGCAGGGCGGAATGATCTCGACGCAGGCGCCCTTGAGGCACTCGTAGGTGCTGCACGCGATCGTCCCGTCGCCGCACGGCGCGCAAACGGGGTCGGCGAGCTTGCCGCAGTCGTCGCGCGTCACGCAGCCCGAGGTGCCCGCGTCGACGGGGCTCCCCGCCGAGCCGCCTGCGCCGCCGCCGCCCGCTGCGCCCCCGGAGCCGTCACCCTTCTGGTCGACGGAGCCTCCGCAGGCCACGAGGAAGAGAGCCGCGAGCGCGAGAGCCGAACCGATTGCACGCATGGGAAGCCTCCGAGGCGGGGCAGCGCCCCGCTCCTGAGTGTACAGCAACGCGCGTGCCGCGCGCTCGGGGGCGAATTCCCATGGAAAAACGCGGGGCCGCGACCCTCGCGGTGGCACACGTTGGGCCACCAGGCGACGGCGCGGCCCCGGTCGGGGAGCCGGGCGCGGGCTCCGCGCGCCTTGGCGCGGGAGCCCGAGCGGGGGGCTCAGCCCTTCTTCACGACGTCGACGATCGCCTGCACGCTCGCCGCGCTCTTGGCGAGCATCGCCTTCTCGTCGGCCGAGAGGTTCAGCTCGACGATCTTCTCGACGCCCTTGCCGCCGATGATGACGGGCACGCCCATGTAGAGATCGCTGTAGCCGTACTCGCCGTCGAGGTAGGCCGCCGCGGGCAGCAGGCGCTTCTGGTCGCGCAGGTACGCCTCGGCCATCGCGATCGCGCTGGAGGCGGGCGCGTAGTACGCGCTCGTGCCCATCAGGCCGACGATCTCGCCGCCGCCCTTGCGGGTGCGCTCGATGATGGCGTCGATGACGTCCTTGGCGAGCAACTGCGTCACGGGCACGCCGTCGATGGTGGTGGCGCTGAGCAGCGGCACCATGTCGTCGCCGTGGCCGCCGAGCACCATGGCGCGCACGTCCTTGACGCTGACGCCCGCGGCGCGCGCGAGGAAGAGCTGGAAGCGCGCGGAGTCGAGCACGCCGGCCATGCCGACGACCTTCTCGCGCGGCGCGCCGATGCGCCGCTTGAGCTCGTAGACCATCGCGTCGAGCGGGTTGGAGATGACGATGAAGAACGCGTCGGGGCAGTGCTTCTTCGCGTTGTCGGCGACGTCGCGGATGATGGGCAGGTTGATCGCGATGAGGTCGTCGCGGCTCTGGCCCGGCTTGCGCGGCACGCCCGCGGTGATGATGACGACGTCCGCGCCGGCGCAGTCGGCCCAGTTCGAGGTGCCGGTGACGCGCGCGTCCCAGCCGTGGACGACCGAGTTTTGCTCCAGATCCAGGGCCTTGCCCTTGGCGAAGTTTTCCTTCGGAGCGATGTCGTACAGCACGACGTCGCCGAGCTGCTTCTGGACGCAGAGGGCTGCGAGCTCGCCGCCGATGTTGCCGGCTCCGACGAGGGCGATCTTGCTACGGGTAGGCATGGGACTCTCCTTCGAGAGGGGTGAGACTTCCGGCGCTGTCTAGCGAAACGTGGGGCGTATGGGAAGGGGCACGGTCGCGCAGAATTCGCGCGCCCTTCAACCCTGCTCCTCGTCGATGCCGATGACGTCGAGGTAGGCGCGTCGAACCGACTCGGTCACGGTGCGGTAACGATCGACGAGCTCCTCGGTCGCCGTGCCCCGCGGCCCGTCGCGCAGGCCCATGCGGCGCGCGAGCTGCGTGAGCCCGGGAGCGTTCTCCTCGAGCAGCGACGACGACGAGCCGTGCACGATGCGGATGCGCTGCTCGAGCCGCCGCAGGAAGCGGTAGCCGTCGCGCAGCGTCGCGGCGAGATCGGCGCGCAGGTGCCCCACCGCCGCGAGCGCGTCGATCGCGAGGTCGGTCTCGGTGGTGCGCACGCGCGGGTCGGCCCCCTCGCGCATCTGCAGGAACTGGACGGCGAACTCGACGTCGGCGAGCCCGCCGCGGCCGAGCTTGAGGTCGTGGCGCCCGCGGCGCTCGCGCCCCAGCTCCTTCTCGAGGCGCATGCGCAGCCGGTGCAGCTCGGCGGGAGGCGGCGCGCCGCGCTCGTAGGCCGCGACGTGCGCGACCTCGGAGGCCGCCGCTCCGAGCGCCTCGTCGCCCGCGGCGAAGCGCGCGCGGATGAGCGCCTGGCGCTCCCACGGCGCGCCCGACGCGTCGACGGCGAGCTCGTCGCCGGGGTCGTCGCGGACGCCGACGTGGTGGTAGCGCGCGAACGCGTCGAGCGAGGTGACCAGCAGCCCGTGCGACCCCGACGGGCGCAGGCGCGTGTCGAGCTCGTAGCCGGGGCCGTCGGCGTGCGGCGAGGAGACGAGGCGGATGACGCGCTGCGCGCGGCGCACGAAGTACTCGTACGGATCGACGCCCTCGGGCGCGGCCGAGGGGTCGAAGACGAAGAGCACGTCGAGGTCCGAGCCGTAGCCGATGTCGCGCCCGCCGAGCTTGCCGACGGCCAGCAGCGCGAGGCCGCGCACGGGGCCGTCGGTGCCGAGCGCGTGGCGCGTCGCGTGCTCGAGGACGGCGTCGGCGAGCGCGGAGAGGCGGTGGGTGGCCTCGCGCGTGCCGATCTCGCCGGCGAGATCGGCGAGGCCGACCTCGATGGTGATGCGCGCCGCGCCGCGGCGCAGGGCGCCGACGAACTCCTCGGTGGGGTCCTCTTCGGACCCGACGGCCTCGCGCGCGCTCGCTACCTCGCGCGCGACCTCCGCGCGCACGGCCTCGAGGCTCGGCGCGCCGCGGCTGAAGAGCACGTCGTCGCTCAGATCGGGGCGGTCGGCGATGGCCTGACCGAGGAACGCGCTCGCGCCGAGCACCGCCACCAGGCGACGCAGCGCGCGCGGCTCCTCGCCGAGCGGGCGGACGTAGAGCCCCGGGTCGCTCAGGCGCGCGAAGCGCTGGCGCAGCAGGCGCGCGGCCTGCTCGGGATCGGCCGCGTCGACGAGCGCGTCGAGGAGCGTGGCGGCCAGGTCCGGCAGGCGCTCGCGCGTCGAGCCCCCGAGCAGATCGTCGGGGCGCCGCGCGAGCGCGCGCAGATCGCGCGCCAGATCGCTCGCGGGGCCGAACGCGCTCTGCACGGCCTCGACCCACCCCTGCTCGACCGGAAGCTCGAGCGCGACGAGCAGCGGCTCCCACTTCGCGGCGCGCGCGTGCGCAAGGGCCACCGCGGCCGGCGCGAGCGACGCGAAGAGCGACGCGGCGCGCTCGCGCGCGCGCCCGAGATCGCGCTCGAACTCGCCCACCGTGGCGTACCCGAGCGACCGGGCCATGCGGTCGCGGTCGGGGCCCGGCAGCGGGAGGTCGTGCGTCTGCACGCCGGTGGACCACTGGATGCGGTGCTCGACGCGGCGCAAGAGCGCCCACGCGTCGGCCAGCTCGCGCGCCTCGCGGTCGGTGACCAGGCCGTGCGCGCGCAGGCGGCGCAGGGCGTCGAGCGTGCCGGTGGCGCGCAGCCGAGGCTCGCGTCCGCCCCAGATGAGCTGGAGCGACTGCACGAAGAACTCGGCGGCGCGGATGCCGCCGGGGCCGAGCTTCACGTCGAGCGCCGGGTCGCGGCAGAGCTCGATGCGCGCGCGGTCGACCAGGCGGATCATCTCGCCGGCGATCTGCGGATCGACGTTGCGCTGGTAGACGAAGGGCGAGAGCTCGGCGAGCAGCGCCGCGCCGAACGCGAGGTCGCCCGCGACGGGGCGCGCGCGCAGCAGCGCCGCGCGCTCCCAGAGCCGCCCGAAGGTCTCGTAGTAGCGCTCGGCGGCGGGCAGCGAGTTGGCGATGGGGCCGCTCGAGCCCTCGGGGCGCAGGCGCAGGTCGACGCGCCACACGAGGCCGTCCTCGGTCGCCTCGTCGACGGTGGCGGTGACGCGACGCGCGACGCGCGACCAGTGCTCGTGCAGCGTGAGGGGCTCGCCGCCGCCGGGCGGCGACGACTCGCCGTCGTCGGTGTCGTAGAAGAAGATGATGTCGACGTCGGAGCCCGCGTTGAGCTCGCGGCCACCGAGCTTGCCCATGCCGATGACGACGAACGCCGACGGCTCGCCCGACGACGCGCGCGGCTCGCCGCACCGCGCCGCGACGTGGGCGCGCGCCTCGGCGACGGCGATCTCGAGCGCGACCTCCGCGAGGTCGGAGATCTCGCGCGCGGTCACCTCGATGTCCGCCCCGCCGAGGGCCGGCGGCAGCAGCTCGCGCACCGCGATGCGCAGCCGCTCGGACGCGACGAAGCGCCGGAGCCGCGGCCCCACGTCGTCCGCCACCGCGGGGTCGCCGACCGCCTCGAGCGCCCTGGCGAGCAGCGAGCCGCGGTCGCGCGCCGCGCGCCACCCCTCGCGCACGAGGTCGACCAGCGCGCCGCGGTGCGTCTCGACCCAGTGCGCGTACGCCGGGTAGGCCGTGGCCACGAGCTCGCCGAGCGCGTCGGCCTCGGCGCGCGGCGCCTCCCCCTCCCACGGCCCGCTGAGCCAGCGGCGCGCGAGCTCGCTCGCGCGCGCGTCGTCGATCGATCGGGCGAGGGTCCGCCGGCGGTGGCCGAGCATGGCGGCGGCAGCCTAGCCCAGCCGCGCGCGCGCGCGGACATCGCCCGCGCGCCCGTCGCGCGCTAGAACGTCGCGGATGCGGTTTCTGTGTCTGTCCGACGTCCACGGCAACGTCGACGCCCTCGCGGCCGTGCTCGCGATGGCGGAGCGGCGCGGCTTCTCCCGGCTGCTGGTCGCCGGCGACCTCTGCTTCCCCGGCGACGCCCCCCTCGCGACCTGGCGCCGGCTGCTCGCGGCCAACGCGTCGTGCGTGCAGGGCCTCTCCGACCGCGCGCTCGCCACGCTCGACGTCGACCGCGTGCACCCCTCGACCGACCACGAGCGCGCGCGCCTCGAGCGCCTGCGCGCCGCCCGCACCGAGCTCGGCGAGCTCATCCTCGCGCGCCTCGGCAAGCTGCCGACCCAGCTCCGCATCCCCATCGAGACGGGCGGCGAGATCCTGCTCGTGCACGGCTCGCCCGCCGACCCCTCGGAGCCCTTCTCGCACGACATGACCGACGAGGAGCTCTCGGCGCTCGTCGGAGACGACCCGGCCGACGTCATCGTGTGCGGCGGCAGCCACGTGCCGTTCGACCGACAGGTGGGCGACGTGCGCATCGTCAACGTCGGCTCGGTCGGAGAGGCCCCCGGCGGCGGCTACGCCCACGCGACCTTCGTCGAGACCTCGCCGAGCGGCGTCATGGTCGATCAGGTCGTCGTGCCCTCTGGCCGGGCGGCGTGACGACCGCACAAACGAAGGCGCGCCTGGAGAAAATACGCTAAGCGTGGGCGTGCGCCGCCGCGCTTCACCCCGTCGGCGCCCACGGAGAGAGCTGCGCGCATGGACACGGTCATCGGCATCGATCTGGGCACGACCAACTCGTGCGTAGCGGTCGTCGAGAACGGCACCCCGACGGTCATCGCCAACCGCGGCGGCTACAAGACGACGCCCTCGGTCGTCGCCGTCACCGACGCCGACAAGCGCCTGGTCGGCCACATCGCCAAGCGCCAGGCCATCACCAACGCCGAGAACACGGTGTCGGCCGCCAAGCGGCTCATCGGGCGGAAATACAGCTCCGCGCAGGTCAAGAGCTCGATGCTCGTGTCGAGCTACCGCATCGTCGACGGGCCCCACGGCGACGTGCGCGTCCAGCTTCGCAGCAAGAGCTACTCGGTGCCCGAGCTGTCGGCGATGGTGCTTCAGGAGATGAAGATCATCGCCGAGGATCACGTCGGCCACCCGGTGCGCAAGGCCGTCATCACCGTCCCGGCCTACTTCAACGACGCGCAGCGGCAGGCGACCAAGGACGCCGGCGAGATCGCCGGCCTCGAGGTCGTGCGCATCATCAACGAGCCCACCGCCGCCGCGCTGGCCTACGGCTTCGGGCGCGACCTCGAGAAGACGATCGCCGTCTACGATCTGGGCGGCGGCACGTTCGACGTCTCGCTGCTCGAGATCGGAGCCGGCGGCGTCTTCAAGGTCGTGGCGACCGCGGGCGACACCTTCCTCGGCGGCGACGACTTCGACGCGCGCATCATCGACTGGCTCATCGGCGATTTTCAGGCCGAGCACGGCGTCGATCTCCGCCGCGACCGCATCGCGCTGCAGCGCCTGAAGGAGGCGTCCGAGAAGGCCAAGTGCGACCTCTCGACGATGACCGAGACGGTCATCGAGCTGCCGTTCATCACCTCGACGGGCCACAACGACGCGCTGCACCTCGAGCGCACGCTCACGCGCGACACGCTCGAGTCGCTCTGTGACGACCTCGTCGAGCGCACCATCGAGATCTGCCAGCAGGCGATCCTCGACGCCAAGCTCGACGTCGACGAGATCGAGGACGTCGTGCTCGTCGGCGGCATGACGCGCATGCCGAAGGTGCAGGCCACCGTGCGCGCCTTCTTCGGCCGCGAGGCGAGCAAGGGCGTGCACCCCGACGAGGTGGTCGCGCTCGGCGCCGCCATCCAGGGCGCCGCGCTGCTCGAGAAGAAGCCGACGACCATCCTGCTCGACGTCACGCCGCACGCGCTCGGCATCCTGCTGGTCGACGAGCAGTTCGAGGAGCTCATCCCGGCCAACAGCGCCGTGCCGACCACGCGCACCAAGGTCTTCACCACGAGCCGCGACAACCAGACGGCCGTGAAGATCATGGTGATGCAGGGCACCGCCGAGGCGGGCAAGCCCGACGTGCTCGGCGAGTTCACCCTGACCAACCTCCGGCGCGCGCCCCGCGGCCAGGTCGAGATCGAGGTCAGCTTCGCCATCAACGCCGACGGCATCGTCAACGTGCGCGCGAAGGACATGGAGACGGCCAAGGAGCAGTCGATCCAGGTCACGACCTCGAGCGGCCTCACGCGCGACGAGCTCGACAAGATGGTCGACTCCGCGAAGGATTTTCTCATCGACCACCGCTCCAACGAGGAGATGGCGGCGACGCAGCACCGCGCCGAGCGCCTCATCGCCGACATCGAGCGCATGTCGCCGATGGTCGAGGAGCTCGTCGCGTCCAGCGACTTCGGCCGCGACGCGATGAGCAAGACGCGCGACGTGGTCGATCAGGCGCAGGCCGCCATCCGCGCGCAGGACGCCGTCGCGCTCGCCGAGCACGTCGAGAGCCTCGAGCGCGCGTTCCGCATGTACAAGGGCGTGGTCTCGACCACGCAGTGACGCAGGGACGCGGGGGGCGCGGCTTCGGCCGCGCTCAGGCGCTCGTCGGCGCGAGCGAGGGGGCGCGCCGCCCCAGCGTGTGCACGAGGTTCGCAGTCAGCGCGAGCGCGGCGAGCGCCAGCGAGGCGCCGCCGAGGCGCACGAGCGGGCCGACCTCGAGGAGCGCGCCGGTCGTCGTCGCCACGACCGCTCCGACGTGGAGCGCGAAGGCCACGCGCACGCGCCGGTCGGGCAGCAGCGCGCGCATCGAGGGGACGGGCACGTGCCCCGCGAGCGGCGAGAAGCGGTGAAACCAGACGAGGAAGGGGACGATGCGCACGAGCATGCCGTGCGCGATCATGCCGGCCCAGCCCCACACCGCGACGAAGCCGAGCGCGGGCGCGAGGCGCGGCGCGTCCGACACGAGTGTCGCGACGGCGAGCGCGAGCACGAGCGCTGCTCCGGCGAGGCCGACGCGCAGGAAGTCGAGGCTCGGGTCGGCGCGGCGACGACGACGGCGCGCGACCGAGCGCGCGACGAGCGCGGGGTTCATCGCGAGGACCGCGAGCGCAGCAGGCGCCGCGAGGGCGACGACCGCGGTCGCGCCGGCCCCCGCGAGCGCCGCTGCGGGGGCCCCCACGAGCGCGAGCG
>CAITLX010000576.1 GCA_903893335.1 uncultured delta proteobacterium
CCGGCGCGGCCGCTCGCGCCCCGCGCGCGACCCCGGTCGCGGCAGGGCCCGAGCGCACCACGTCCGAGCGCGCCCACGACGACCTCGCCGCGTCGATCGCGTCGCGCGGCACGCTGGCGTCGCTCGGCGGCCGCGACGTCTTCGAGAAGGCGTACCAGTTCACCACCGCCGACAACGCGCGCGCGATGGGCGTCTACCCCTTCTTCCGCCCGCTCGACCTCAACGACGGCCCCGAGGCGGTGCTCGAGGGGCGCCGCGTCGTCATGTTCGGCTCGAACAACTACCTCGGCCTGACCACCCACCCCAAGGTGCGCGCCGCGGCCGTCCACGCCATCGAGAATTACGGCACGAGCATGACCGGCTCGCGCCTCGTCAACGGCTCGATGAAGCTGCACAACCAGCTCGAGGAGAAGCTCGCGGCGTGGCACGGCAAGGAGGCCGCGCTCGTGTTCACCACGGGCTACCAGGTCAACCTCGCGGTGCTCTCGGCGCTGCTCTCGAACAAGAAGTGCGTCGCGGTCATCGACCGCAACGACCACGCATCGATCTACGACGGCGTGCGCCTCGGGCAGTCGGCCGGCGCGCGCATGGTGCGCTACAAGCACAACGACCCCGCGTCGCTCGATCGCGCGCTCTCGGAGATCGGCGAGGCCGACGGGGCGTTCGTCGTCACCGACGGCGTGTTCAGCGCCGAGGGGGAGATCGCCCACCTGCCGGGCCTGGTCGAGGTCGCCAAGAAGCACGGCGCGCGCATCTTCGTCGACGACGCGCACGGGCTCGGCGTCATCGGCCCCGAGGGGCGCGGCACCGCGGCGCACTTCGGCCTCGAGAAGGAGGTCGATCTCATCGGCGGCACCTTCTCCAAGTCGCTCGCGTCGATCGGCGGCTGGCTCGTCGGCGAGCGCAAGGTGCTCGACTACATCCAGCACTTCGCGAGCTCGTTCATGTTCGCCGCGAGCGCGGCGCCGCCGAGCGTCGCGGCGGCCATGACCGCGCTCGAGGTCATGCGCGACGAGACGTGGCGCATCGACAAGCTGCGCGACAACTACACGTACATGCGCGAGGGGCTGAAGAAGCTCGGCTTCGACGTCGGCCACAGCGAGACGGCCATCATCCCCGTGTACGTGCGGCAGGATCTCCGCACCATCATGATGTGGAAGGAGCTGCTCGACGTGCACGGCATCTACACCAACCCGTTCATCTCGCCCGGCGTCCCTCCCAAGCAGGCCATGCTGCGCACCAGCTACATGGCGACCCACACCCGTGAGCACCTCGACCGTGGCCTCGAGGCCTTCCGCGCTGCCGGCAAGAAGTTCGGCGTCATCTCGTGACGCGCGGCCGCCCGCTGCTGCCCGACCCTTCCTGAAGTGGGTGGGCGGCAAGCGGCAGCTGCTCGCCGAGCTGCGGCGGCGCGTGCCCGCGTCGTTCGGCGCGTACCACGAGCCGTTCGTGGGGGGCGGCGCGCTCTTCTTCGCCCTCGCGCCCCCCGTGGCGACGCTCGGCGACGCGAACGAGCGGCTCGTGCGCACCTACCAGGGGGTCAAGCACCGCGTCGACGACGTCGTCGCGAAGCTCGGCGAGCTCACCCACGACCGCGCGACGTTCGAGCGCGTGCGCGCGCAGGAGGTCGACGCCGAGGACGACGCCACGGTCGCTGCGTGGATGATCTACCTCAACCGCACGGGCTACAACGGCCTGTACCGCGTCAACTCGCGCAACGTCTTCAACGTGCCGTTCGGCGCCCACGTCAACCCGACCATCTGCGACGCGGGCAACCTGCGCGCCTGCGCGCGCGCGCTCGCAGGAGCCGCCGTCGTGCGCGGCGACTTCCGCGGCGTGCTCGAGCGCGCCGCGCCGGGCGACTTCGTCTACTTCGACCCGCCCTACGTGCCGCTCTCGCCGACGTCGTCGTTCACGACGTACACGGGCGTCGGCTTCACCCTCGACGACCACCGCGATCTGCGCGACGTCGCGCTCGAGCTCAAGGGGCGCGGCGTGCACGTGCTGCTGTCCAACTCGTCCGCGCCCGAGGTCGAGCGGCTCTACGAGCAGGGCTTCGAGCACGCGCGCGTGTCGGCCTCGCGCGCGGTCAACTGCCAGCCGGGGGGCCGGGGCAAGGTCGCCGAGTTGCTCATCTGGTGAGCGCCGCGCCCGCCGCGCGGTGAGGGCCTTGACGCCCGCCGTCGCCCGCGCGACGCCCCCGCCACCATGGCAGCCTTGCAGATCGAAGAAGTGCGCGCCGGCGCCGGCCCCGCGGCCAAGGCCGGCGACAAGGTCGAGGTCCACTACGTCGGCACGCTGACCGACGGCTCGAAGTTCGACAGCTCGCGCGATCGCGGGCGCGGCTTCGGCTTCACGCTCGGCGCCGGCCAGGTCATCCGCGGCTGGGACGAGGGCGTCGCCGGCATGTCGGTCGGCCAGGTGCGCAAGCTCACCATCCCGCCCGAGCTCGGCTACGGCGCGCGCGGCTTTCCCCCCGTCATCCCCGCGAACGCGACGCTCGTGTTCGAGGTGGAGATGCTCGCCATCGGCTGACCTGCGGCCGACGGCACGCACGGACGAGCCGAACATGATCCTCGCCATCAACCCCGAGCACCCCGAGCCGCGCAAGATCCGCCGCGCGGTCGATGCGCTCGAGGCCGGCGAGGTCATCGCCTACCCGACCGACACCGTGTACGGGCTCGGCTGCGATCTCATGAGCAAGAAGGCGATCGATCGCCTCTACCAGATCAAGGGGATGGATCGCGCGAAGCTGCTCGCGTTCATCTGCCACGACCTCGCCGACATCGCGCGCTACGCCGTCGTGGAGAACGCGCAGTACCGCGTGCTGCGGCGCTTCCTGCCGGGCCCCTACTGCTTCGTGCTGGGCGCGACGCGCGAGGTGCCCAAGCTCGTGATGAGCAAGCGCAAGACGATCGGCATCCGCGTGCCGGCGCACCCGGTCATCCTCGCGCTCACGCGCGAGCTGGGGCGGCCGCTGCTCACGACGACCGCGGCGCCGCCGGGCGAGGAGCCCTACGTCGACCCCCACGAGATCGACGACCGCTTCCCGGGCCTCGCGCTCGTGCTCGACGGCGGCGCGGGGGGCACGGTGCCCACGACGGTCATCGACCTGACGAAGGGCTACCCCGAGCTCGTGCGCGAGGGCGCCGGCCCGGTCGACGATCTCGTGTGACCCGCGGCGCGTTGACGCGCGCCGGGCCGCCGAGCGAAATTGCCTGGTTCCAGGGGAGGTGAGCCCTCCTCTGCGTCCCCGGAGCCTCCCGTCCATGCGTCGAAGCCTTCTCGCCCTGTCGTTCGTCGCGGTCGCCGCCTGCTCCGGCTCGTCCGGTCGCCCCGACACGTTCGGCGACACCGACGCCTCGACCGGTGGCAGCGGGGGCGGTGGCCATGGCGGCTCCGGCGGCGCCAGCGAGGACGCGGGGTCGTGCGCCGCGCCGGGCGAGGTGTGCCGGCTCAACGCCGACTGCTGCGGCGGCGAGCCGTGCGTCGCGGGCACCTGCGCCGGGAGCACGACGTGCAAGCCCGGCGGGAGCGACTGCGCGGCCAACGCCGACTGCTGCAACGCCGCGTGCACGGGGGGCACCTGCTGCCGCGGCCCGGGCGGGCTGTGCGCGGGGGCTGCCGACTGCTGCGGCGGCATCGCGTGCCAGTCGGGCGCCTGCTGCAAGGGGTCGGACGCGCTGTGCAGCACGAACGCCGAGTGCTGCGCGGGCTCGGCGTGCAGCGCCGGCCGCTGCGCGCCGTCGGCCACCTGCCACGCGTCGGGCTACCTGTGCGTGCTCACCTCCGAGTGCTGCGCGGGGCTCGCGTGCCAGTCGGGCGCGTGCGCGACGCCGACCGCGTGCCACGTGAGCGGCAAGGGCTGCAGCGCCACCTCCGAGTGCTGCTCCGGGCTCACCTGCCAGTCGGGCGCGTGCGCTCCTCCGGCGACGTGCGTCGCGTCGGGCAGCGCCTGCACGGCCGCGAGCCCTTGCTGCAACGGCCTCTCGTGCACGAACGGCGCCTGCGAGGCGGCGACCTGCGGCGCGCTCGGTGGCGCGTGCAGCGCCGACGGCGAATGCTGCAGCGGCGCTTGCTACACCGTGCTGCCGGGGTACGGCACGTGCTGCAACCGCGCCGGAAGCGGCTGCGCGACCGACGCCGACTGCTGCGGCTCGACGGGCAAATGCGCGTCGGGCGCGTGCACCAACGCGTGCCTGCCGGCGTCGTCGCAGTGCACGTACGCGGGCGACTGCTGCAGCGGCACGTGCAGCTTCATCATCCCCGGTTTGCCGATCGGCACCTGCAACTGAGGGTCAGGGGGCGGGCGTCGCGGGCGCGGTGGGCTCGCCCGCGTCGGTCTCGCCGACCGCGCCGGTGACGAGTCCGGCGTCCTCGGTGCCGGCGTCGACGGGTGCGTGCTCGGTCGGCTCGGTCCCCGCGAGGAACACCTCGTCGAGCGCGCCCTGCTGCCCCTCGGCGGCGAGCAGGCCCGTCTTCGGGTCGATCGCGACGGTGACGACGCCGTCGGGGCGCGCGAACTCGGTCGGCGGCTTCTTCTCGTGCGCGGCGCGCATGAACGCGATCCACGCCGGGAGCGCCGCGGTCGCGCCTGCCTCGCGCGCGCCGAGCGTGCGCGGGTCGTCGTAGCCCGTCCACGTCGCGCACACGACGTCGGTCGAGTAGCC
>CAITLX010000577.1 GCA_903893335.1 uncultured delta proteobacterium
CGCGCGGCCGGCGGTGCGTCGCTGATCGACGTAGCGAAAGTCCTCGTGGCCCATGCCGCGCCACTGCCGGACCCAGTTGTAGGTGAGCCGCGCGCCCCACGCCTCGACCAGCAGCGCGGCGAGCCACGCGCGCGGCCCGGGGGCCTGCGCGAGCGCGAGCAGCCACGGGACGGTGACCATCGGCGCGACGCTCCAGTAGGGATCGAACGCGCTCGAGTTGTCGAGGGCGACGCTGCACGCGAACGTCGCGACCGTCCCGGCCAGGCTGGCGGCCCCGAGCTGCCACGCGAGCGAGGTGCCCGGCGGAAGCGCGGCGACGGCGGCCACCGCGGCGGCGACGGCGACGACGTACACGCCGCCGATGACGAGGAGGGCGACCGAGCGCGGGGCCTGGGTGAGACGCGGCACGAGCGCGAGCTAGGCACGGTTCGGCGACCGCGTCGCCCGGACGCGAGGCCGAGCCTCGCCCCTTGCGCCGCGTCGGCCGCGAGGCGGCACCCCCTCGACAGCGGCGCCCCTCGCGGGTGAACCTGCCGCTCGTGCCGACCCGGTTCCCCGCGCTGCACCCCGAGGTGCTCCTGCTCCGGGCCGAGCTCGACGCGCTGCGCGCCGAGGTCACGCGGCTGCTCGCCGAGCTCGACGAGCTCGTCACCGTCGAGCAGCCCTACCTGCTCGCGCTGTTCCAGGCGCGGCTCGGGCCGTGGGAGCTCGAGGTGCTGCGGCTGCGCTGCGAGCGGCTTCGCCTGCGGCGCACGATCGAGCAGGTGCAGGGCGCGCTCGCGCAGCGCAAGCCGTGGAGCCTCGCGGCCATCGAGACCGGGCTCGCCGAGGAGCTGGCCACGTGGGCGACGCGCATCGCGGAGCAGGCGCGCGCCATCGAGCAGGCGCAGCGCGCGCTCGCCTCGACGGTGCCGGCGGCGAGCGTCGCCGAGCTGCGCGCCGTCTACCTGCGGCTCGTGCGCCTGCTGCACCCCGACCTGCACCCCGGGCTCGACGAGGCGCGCGTGCTGCTCTGGCACCGCGTGCAAGAGGCGTTCGGGCGCGCCGACCTCGACGAGCTTCGCGGCCTCGAGGTGCTCGCGCAAGCGGGCGCGGCGCCCCCCGAGCCGCCCTCGTCGATCGAGCTGCTCGGGCGCGACCGCGACCGCCTGCGCGCGCTGATGACCGGCCTGCTCGGCAAGCTCGAGGCGCTGCGCCAGAGCCCGCCGTTCGATCTGCGCGCCGAGCTCGAGGACGACGCGCGCGTCGAGGCGCGCCGCGCCGCGCTCGACGCCGCGGCGGCCGAGCTGAAGGCCGCGTGCGCCGCGCTGGGCGCGCACCTCGCAACCCTCACCAGGCGCACCGATGTCCGCACCCCTCGTCCCGATTGACCCCGCCATCCTCGCGCTCTTGCGCGGAGCGTTCGGCGCCGACGGCACGCTCATGCCGTTCGTGCGCGAGATCTTGCTCATCGACTGCCGCGTGGCCGGCACCAGCTTCCGCGACCTCGACGGCATCGACGCCGCGCTCGCCCCCGGCGCGCTCTTGCCGCTCGAGCGCGAGCACGACAACCCGGTCGACCCGCTGGCCATCCGCATGCTCACCGAGGGGGGCCAGCTTCTCGGCTACGTGCCGCGCGCGAAGAACGAGGCGCTCGCGCACCTCATGGACGCCGGCAAGCTCCTGTTCGCGCGGCTCGAGAGCAAGGAGTGGCGCGGCTCGTGGCTGAAGCTCGAGGCCAAGGTCTTCCTGAGGGACCTCTAGTTGGCGCGGTCGCGCAAGCGCCCCTCCCCGCCCGCGACGCCCGCCGCGCCGACGTCGCGCTCGATGCTCGCGCGCCTGGCGCGCCTCGCCCCGCTCGCGTGGCTCGTGCCCTGCGCGCTCGCGCTCTTCGCGTACCGGTCGCTCGGCGACTTCTCGTTCGCCGCCGACGCGCGGATGCTCATCCTCGACAACCCCTGGCTGCACGACCCGCACGGCGCGTGGGCGCAGGTCACGCACGACTACTTCTGGTCGGCCTCGGGCAACATCATCCCCTACTGGCGCCCGCTGACGAAGCTGTCGTGGTGGGCCGAGTGGCAGGCGTTCGGGCCGAGCGCGGGGAGCTTCCTCGCCGTCGGCCTCGCCTGGTTCGTGGCCGGCACCGCCGGGCTCTACCGCCTCGCGCGCGACCTCGGCGCGGGGCGCGCCGCAGCCGTCGGCGTCGCGGCCCTCTACGCGCTGCACCCGGTCGCCGTCGAGCCCGTCGCGCTGCTCATGGCGCGCTCCGACGTGGTCGCCGCAGCGGGCACCGTCTGGGCGGTCACGGCGTGGCGCAGGTGGCGCGCGGGTGGCCCGGCCGCGCGCGCCTGGCTCGCGCTGCACCTCGTCGCGCTCGTGGTCGCGCTCGCGAGCAAGGAGGTCGCCGTCGTGGTGCCCGCGGTGCTCGCTGCGTGGACGCTCCTCGACCCCGAGCGCCCCTCGACGCTGCGCCGTCGCCTGACCGGGCTCGCCCCGTCGGTCGTGCTCGCGGTCGCGTACCTCGCGGTGCGGCGCGCGGTGCTCGCCGCCGAGCACCCCGATCTCCCCGCGGCGCACCTCGACGTGCGCCCGCTGCGCCTCGTCGCGTCGCTCGGCGCCTACCTCGCCAACACCTGGCCCCTCTCGCTCGCCTCCGGCGTGCGCAACCTCCCCATCGCCGAGGCCGCGAGCGCCGGGCACCTCGCCCGCTCGGTCGTCGTGCTCGCGGTCACGCTCGTGGTCGCGGCGTACGCGTGGCGCAAGGACAGGCCCGCGCTCGCGCTGCTCGCGTGGGCGCTCGGCGCGCTCGCGCCCGTCGTGCTCACGGCCGACATCTCCGTCCCGTCGGGGCCCGAGGAGCTTCCCCTCGCCGACCGCTGGCTCTTCCACGCGCTCGCGCCGGCGCTGCTCGTCTGGTGGCGGCTCTTCGACCGCGCCGCCGTCACCCTCCCCGCGCGGCGCGCGGCGGCGGCGCTCGTCGCCCTCGCGTGCGGCTGGCTGCTCGCGCGCTCGACGCCCGATCGCGCGCGCTTTCGCGACGAGCTTGCCATGCTCGACGACGAGGACCACGCGGTGCTGCACGTCATCCCCCCCGAGTACGTGACGGCGCACGACCGCTGCCGCTTCGAGGAGCGGCAGGTCGCGCGCGCCGAGCTGCGCGGCGACACCTCGACCGCGCTCGCTGCGGCCGAGCACGCCGCGTCGGTGTGCGGGCGCACCGCCGAGCGCGTCGCCGATCTGCTCGACGCGCACCTGCGCGCGGGTCGCACCGAGCACCTCGCGGCGCTCGCCGACGAGGCGCTCGCCCTGCCCCCGCGCGATCGCCGAGGCAACGCGCGCGTCGCGCTCGACGCCGGCCTCGCCTACCTCTCGGCCGGGCGCACCTCCGAGGCCGAGCGCTGGCTCGCGCGCTCGGTCGAGCTCGGCTCGGCGCCCTGCGCGCTGCCCTGGGTGCCGCTCGCCGAGCTTGCGCGCGCGCGCGCCGACGAGGGGGAGGCCGCGACGCGCCTCGAGCACGCCTACGTGTGCGGCGGTCGCAGCGACGCGTCGCTCCTGCTCGCCGCGGCGACCTGGCTCTCCGAGCGCGGCGCCGACCCGAGGCGCGCGCAGGCGCTCCTCACGCAGGCCGCGCGCCACGACCTGACGCCCGACCAGGCCGACCAAGCAGAGCGCGTGCGTCGCGCCCTCACGACGCCTCGCCCGCGCCCTTAGCGACGACCGAGCACCGCCTCGCCCGCGCCCCTAGCCTCGAACGAGCGACGCCTCGTACTCGACGATCGGCATCGGCTTGCCGAAGAGGTAGCCCTGGTAGGCGCGGCACCCGCGCGCCTCGAGCGCCTGAAGCTCCTCGAGCGTCTCGACCCCCTCGGCGATGACCTCCATGCCGAGCGCGGCGCTCATCGCGACGATCGACTGCACGATGGCGCCGCCGACGCCGTCCTGCGCGAGCCCGCGCACGAACGCCTGGTCGATCTTCAGCTCGTCGAAGGGCAGCCGCTTGAGGTACGTCAAAGACGAGTAGCCCGTGCCGAAGTCGTCCATGGCGAACTTCACGCCGACCTGCTTGAGCGCGTGCATCTTCTCGATCGTCTGATCGACGTTCTTCAGCGCGGTGGACTCGGTGAGCTCGAGGGTGAGCAGGTGCGCCGGCGCGGCCGTCTCGCTCAGGATGTGCTGCACCTGATCGACGAAGTCGATCTGGGCGAACTGCCGCGCGCTGACGTTGACCGAGAGCGGCAGGCCGCGCGCGAGCTCGGAGCCCTGCCAGAGGCGAAGCTGGCGGCACGCGGTGCGCAGCGCCCACGCGCCGAGGTGGATGATGAAGCCGTTCTCCTCGGCCATGGGGATGAACTTGGCGGGCGACACGAGGCCGCGCTGGTGGTGGCGCCAGCGCATCAGGGCCTCGGCGCCGAGCGGCTTGCCCGTGGCGTCGACCTGCACCTGGTAGAACAGGGCGAACTGGTCGGCGGCCAGCGCGGTGCGCATCTCGCGGTCGAGCTCGGTGCGCTCGGCGAGCGTGGCCTGCATGCCGACGTCGAAGAAGCGGATGGCGTCGCGACCGCTGCGCTTGGCCTGGTACATCGCCGCGTCGGCGTGCTTGAGCATGACGTCGAGCTCGTCGCGCTGGCTCTGGAAGAGCGCGACGCCGACGCTGCACGCGCCGTGGTGCACGTGGCCGCGCAGGTTGTACTCGCGCCGCAGGCTCGCGCGGATGCGCTCGGCGACGACCAGCGCCTGCGCCGCTGCGTCGGCGGCGACCGCGTCGAGGTCCTCGAGCAGCACGACGAACTCGTCGCCGCCGAGCCGCGCCACCGAGTCGCCGTCGCGCACGCACGTCAGCAGGCGGCGAGCGACCTCGCGCAGCAGCGCGTCGCCGACCTCGTGGCCCATCGAGTCGTTGAGCGACTTGAAGTTGTCGAGGTCGAGGTACATCACCGCGCCGTGGTGCCCCTTGCGCGCCGTGGCCGCGACCGCGTGGCGGTAGCGGTCGATGAGCATGCGGCGGTTGGGAAGCTCGGTCAGCACGTCGTAGAAGGCGGCCTGGCGCGTCGCCTGCTCGTGGCGCTTGCGCTCGGTGATGTCGCGCACGAACGTGAGGAAGGTGCCGTCGTCCTGGCTGGCCCACGACGAGACGTCCACGTGCACCGCGGCGCCGTTGCGGTGCCAGTGCACCGTCTCGAAGCGCAGGTAGCGCTTCTCGCTTATCTGCTGGAGCCTGCGGGCGATCGACTCGCGGCTCTCGGAGCCGGCGAAGGCAGAGAGGTGCTGGCCGCAGATCTCGTCGCGCGGCATGCCGATGAGCGAGGCGTAGGCCTCGTTGGCGTCCACGACGCAGCCGTCGGCGTCGAGCACGAAGAAGCCGTCGAGGCTCGCGTTGGTCAGCGCCTCGAACCGACGCGCCTGCGCCTCGCGGTCGGTGCGCCGGGCGAGGGCGACCTCCTCGGCGCGCTTGCGCTCGGTGATGTCGCGCACGAAGACGACCATCTCGCCGCGGTCGGCGAGCAGCGTCACCGACACGTCCACCGGCACGGCGTGCCCGTCGCGGTGGCGGTGCTCGCTCTCGAAGCGCGCGTGCCCCCCGCTGGCGACGATGTGCTCGATGCGGCGCGCGACGTCCTCGGGGGCCACGTCGTGCATGTCGATCATGTGGATGCGCTGGCCGATGAGCTCGTCGCGCGTGTAGCCGAGCATCGAGCAGTAGGCATCGTTGACGGCCGTGAAGCGCCCCTCCATGTCGACCGCCCAGTAGCCGTCGGCCGTCGTCTCGAGGATGGCGGCGAGCCGCGTCGCCGACGCGTCGCGCTCCTCGCGCAGGGCCTGCTCGTGGCGCTCGTGCGCCCTGCGCGCCGAGACGTCGCGCAGGACGGCGACGCCGACCTGCTCGTCGGCCACGAACCAGACGCGGACGTCGAGATCGACGATGTGCCCGTCGGGGTGCGGGTGCGCAAACTCGAACTCGAGGTGCCCGTTCGCCGAGACCTCGGCGACGCGGCGCGCGTTCACCTCCGGCGCCTCGTGCATCGAGAGGGTCGAGAAATGCTGCCCGACCACCGAGTCGCGCTGCTGGCC
Organism: uncultured delta proteobacterium; assembly: GCA_903893335.1. Taxonomy (GTDB): domain Bacteria; phylum Myxococcota_A; class Polyangia; order Polyangiales; family Polyangiaceae; genus CAITLX01. Next base: position 6,049 of record CAITLX010000577.1, read on the forward strand.
GAGCAGCCGGACGTACGCCGGGTTGGCGTCGACGATGTGCCCCTTCGCGTCGATGAGCACGATGCCGTCGGCGCTGTGGCTGAAGAACGTCGCGTACGTCTCGGAGCGCGACGAGGCCGCGACCGCGTGGGCTCGCCGCTCGTCGGCCGCTCCCGCCTCGGAGCCCCCGTCGGTCGCCGCGCCGGCGCCACGCGGGGCGTCTGCCTGCGGCGAATCGTTCGACATCGAGGGGTGCTGCTCCGGAGTCCGCGTGCTGGCTGCTCACGCGGCGTCTACCACGACCGGCACGCGTCGCACACCCGTCTCACGCCTCACGCGGCCGGCGCTCGAGGGCCTCGTGCAGCGCGGTCACGTCCTGCTGCACGGCGACGGCGTGCAGCGCCTGGCCTGCCTCGCTGCGCACGACGCTCGCCGAGAGGATCACCTGCCGCCTCTCGCCGCCGGCGGCGAGGACCACGAGCGGCTCGCTGGAGACAGAGCCCGCCTCGAAGCACCCGTCGAGCAGGTGCCGGGCGCGCTCGCGCGACTCGGGGGCGAAGAGCTCGACGAAGGGGCGCCCGACCACGCCGCCACCGCCGAGCGCGGCGGTCGCCGCGCGGTTGGCCGCGGCGACGAGGCCGTCGGGCGCGACGACGTAGCAGGACGCCGGCGCGTGCTCGAAGAAGCCTCGCGCGCGCTCCTCGCTCCGCGAGGCCTCGACGACGCGCCGCTCGAGCGCCTCGCGGTGCAGCTCGAGCTCGCGCCGTTGCCGGTCGAGCTCGAGGAAGACGCGCGCCTTGGCGAGCAGCGGCGGCGGGTCGTACGGCTTGAGGATGTAGTCCACGGCGCCCGCCGCGTAGCCCTCGTACACGCGCGCCTCGCTCCCGGCCGCGGCCGTGAGGAAGATGATGGGCAGGCGGCTGGTGCGCGGCTCGCCCCGCAGCAGGCTCGCGAGCTCGAAGCCGTCCATCTCGGGCATCTGCACGTCGAGGATGGCGAGCGCGAACTCGTGCTCGAACGTCGCGGCGAGCGCGCGGTTGCCGCTCTCGGCCTTCACGATGTCGGCGTCGATCTCCGCGAGCGTCTGCTCGAGGACGTAGAGGTTGCGCGGGTTGTCGTCGACGATGAGGATGCAGGGTCTGGTCATGGCGTGGGTCCCCCCAGGGGCGCGGGCGCCCCACAAGCTGTGCCGAGGCCGCGGAGCGCCGCGGAAACCGAGCGGTCGTGGTGCAGGCGTTCGAGCAGCGTGGACATCGCGGCGACGGAGAGCACGCGGTCGACCGCGCGCAGGTCGAGCGCCGCCTGCGGCATCATCGGAGCCGGGGCGCTCGATGGGTCCTGCACGAGCGCGGTGCCGCCGCACCGCCGCACCGTGGCGAGCCCGCGCGCGCCATCGGCGTTGGCGCCCGAGAGCAGCAGCGCGACGAGCCCCGAGCCGTACGCCAGCGCCGCGGACTCGAAGAGCACGTCGATGGAGGGACGGCTGAAGTTGACCTTCTCGTCGCTCGAGAGCGCGAGCGTGCGCGAGCGCTCGACCAGCAGGTGGTACTCGGCAGGCGCGAAGTAAATCGTGCCGGGCACGACCGCCTCCTTGTCCGAGGCCTCGACCAGCCGCATGCCCGAGCCGAGCGCGAGGTGCGCCGCGGTGCGCCCTCGGTCGCTCGCGTGCAGGTGCAGGCAGACGAAGATGGGCAGCGAGAGCGCCGCGGGCGCCCTCTCGGTCAGCTCGATGAGCACTTGCAGCGCGCCCATCGAGCCGCCGATGGCGACGGCCTCGCACCTGTCGGCCGGCGCGATCATCGGTCGGCGACCCGCCGGTAGATGCGCGCCTCGCGATCGACGAGCTCGAAGCGCGAGGCCGCCGAGGAGAACTGCAGGTCCTCCTTCGAGCCGAGGCAGAGGTAGCCGCCGCGCACGAGGCTGTCGGCGAACAGCGAGAAGACGCGGTCCTGAAGCTCGCGGTCGAAGTAGATGAGGACGTTGCGGCAGACGATGAGGTGCATCTCGCCGAAGACGCCGTCGAGCGCGAGGTTGTGGCTCGCGAAGGTGAGGTTCTGCTTGAGCGCGCCGCTCATGGCGACCGAGCCGTAGTTGGCGAGGTAGTAGTCGCCGAGCGTCTTGGCCCCGCCGGCCTCGCGGTAGCTCTGCGCGTAGTCGCGCATGCGCCCCGCGTCGTAGATGCCTCGGCGGGCCACGCCGAGCGCGGCGTCGTTGAAGTCGGTCGCGTAGATCGTCGAGCGGTCGTAGAGGCCGGCCTCGTGCAGCAGGATGGCCAGGGAGTAGACCTCCTCGCCCGTCGCGCACCCGGCGTGCCACACGCGGCAGCGAGGCCACGAGCGCAGCACGGGGAAGACGGCCTCGCGCAGCGCCGCGAACACGTACGGGTCGCGGAACATCTCCGTGACGGTGATGGAGAGCGTCTGGGTCAGCTCGGCGAACCTCGCCTCGTCGTGCAGCACGTCGGCGGTGAGATCGGAGATGCGCGCGTAGCCCTTCGAGGCGACGAAGGCGGCCACGCGCCGCTCGACCGAGGCGCGCGCGTACGAGCGAAAATCGTGACCGTGGCGCCGGAAGATCGCCTCGAGCAGCAGGTCGAGCTCGATCTGCGCGACGGCGCTCGCGTCCATGCTGACGCCGGGCGGCCGCGAGCTCAGCTCAGCCATTGGGTTGCTCCCTCATATCAGCCATGCGCTCGCTCGCTCGGCTCAACCATAGAGCCACACCCGCAGCGCGGACAGGAGGCGGTCGGGGTCCACCGGCTTGGTCAGGTAGTCGTTGGCGCCGGCGGCGATGCACTTCTCGCGGTCGCCGAGCATCGCCTTGGCGGTGAGCGTGAGGATGGGCAGGCGCGCGAAGCGGTCCTGCGCGCGGATGCGCCGGATGGCGTCGAAGCCGTCCATGACGGGCATCATCACGTCCATGAGCACGACGGCGATGTCGGGCTGCGCGTCGAGCGCCGCGAGCGCCTTGGCGCCGTTCTCGGCCTTGACGACGACGAGCCCGTGCTCGCGCAGCATGCGCGAGAGCGCGAACGACGAGCGCATGTCGTCGTCCACGATGAGCACCTTGCGCCCCTCGAACACCGTCGCCGAGCCCTCGACCTCGGCGCCGGCGACGACCGCGGCGACCGACGACACGAGCGCGGCGGGCGACGCGCCGACGACGCGGTGCAGGAAGAGCGACACCTCGTCGAGCAGGCGCTCCTCGGAGCGCACCGTCTTGAGGATGATGGAGTCGGTGTACTCGCGCAGGCGAAGCTCCTGCTCGGGCGACACGTCGCGCGCGGTGTAGACGACGACCGGCGGCATGTCCCCCTCGCGGCCGCTGCGCAGCGCCTCGAGGATGTCGTCGCCGTCGACGTGGCCGGGGCCGACGTCGATGACCATGCAGTCGTAGTGCGCGCGCCCGATCGCCTCGATGGCCTCGCGCGCCGAGCCCACCTCGTCCACGCGCACGTCGGGGCGCGCGAGCAGGGCCACGACGGCCTTGCGCGCCGCCACGTCGCTCTCGACGACGAGCACGCGCTTGTCCTTGCGGCTCGTCATGTCGGCGATCTTCGAGAAGGCCGCGTCGAGCATCTCGCTCGAGGTCGGCTTGCCCGCGTGTCCGATGGCGCCCTGGCGCGCGGCGCGCGTCGAGGGCTCCTCGGCCGAGATGACGTGCACGGGGATGTGGCGCGTGCGCGGGTCGTCCTTGAGCGCGCGCAGCACCTGCCAGCCGTCGATGCCGGGCAGGCCGATGTCGAGCAGCACCGCGTGCGGCATCAGCCGGCGGGCGAGCGCGAGGCCGTCCTCGCCCGTCGAGGCGACGACGCACTTGAAGCCGTGGTCGTGGCAGCGCGACACGAGGATGCGCCCGAACTTCGAGTCGTCGTCGACGACGAGGATGCACGCGTCGCCGTCGACGAGCTTGTCGCGGTCGTCGGCCACGATGTCGGCGATGCGCGCCACCGCGCCCCTCGGCCGCGGCAGCCTCTGCGCGCGCACCTCGACGGGCGCGGCGCCGGCGCCCGAAGGAGCCGGGCGCGCGGCCGCAGCCTTGCGCTCGACGGGCAGGATGAGCGTGAAGGTCGAGCCCACGCCGACCTCGCTGACGAGCCGAAGCTGCCCGCCGAGCAGCCGCACGAGCTCGCGCGAGATCGACAGGCCGAGACCGGTGCCGCCGTACCTGCGCGCGATGCCGCCGTCGACCTGCTGGAACGCCTCGAAGATGCGCTGCTGGTGCTCGGGGGCGATGCCGATGCCCGTGTCGGTGACCGAGACGGCGACGCTCTGCTGGGGGTCGAAGGCCCCCTGCGCGTCGGGCGCCGCGGCGGCTGGCCGGTGGAAGCGCACGCGCACGCCGCCCTGCTCGGTGAATTTGAGCGCGTTCGAGACGAGGTTCTTCAGGATCTGGTGCAGGCGCTTCGCGTCGGTCGCGATGGACGGCGGCAGGCCGTCGTCGAGGGTGACCGCGAGCTCGAGCCCCTGCGCGGCGGCGACGTGCGCGAAGCCCTCGCGGAGCGTGTCGGCGACCTGCTCGATCGAGGTGTCGAGCACCGAGATGTCCATGTGGCCCGCCTCGATCTTGGAGAGATCGAGGATCTCGTTGATGAGCGACAGGAGATCGGTGCCCGCGCCGTAGATGACGCTCGCGCACTCGACCTGCTCGTCGGTGAGGTTCTTCGTCTTGTTCTCCGAGAGGCCGCGCGAGAGCAGGAGCAGGCTGTTGAGCGGCGTGCGCAGCTCGTGCGACATGTTCGCGAGGAACTCGGACTTGTAGCGGCTCGCCGTCTCGAGCTCGGTCGCCTTCTGGGCGATGTCGCGCTGCGTTCGCTCGACGTCGCGCTTCTGGCGCTCGAGCAGGTCGTTCTTGTCGGTGAGCTCCTCGTTGGCGACGCGCAGCTCCTCCTGCTGCGTCTGCAAGGTGCGCTCCGAGAGCGCGAGCGCGTTCGACTGCGCTTGCAGCTCCTCGTTCGAGGCCTGGAGCTCCTCCTGCTGCACCTGCAGCTCCTCGCCGAGGCGCTGCGAGCGCTCGAGCGCCGCGGTGAGCCGCGCGCGGCTGCGCGAGGTCTCGATCGCGATGCCGAAGACGTGCGCGGCCTGCGCGAGGAACGCGAGCTTGTTGTCGTCGAGCTCGTGCAGCGTGCCGATCTCGAGGATGCCGCTGACGTGATCGCCGAACACGACGGGGGTGACGCAGATGCGCCGCGGGCTCGTCTCGCCGAGGCCCGAGACGACGCGGATGTAGTCGCCCGGCACCTGCGTGAGCACGATCTGCTTCTGCTCGAGCGCCGCCTGACCGACGAGCCCCTCGCCAGGCGCGAAGCGCGTCGAGAGGTTCTTCCTCGTCGTGTAGGCGTAGCTCGCGACGAGCGCGAGCACGCCGGAGTCCTCCTCGGCGAGGTAGATGACGCCGACGGTCGCGTCGAGGAAGCCGCACAGCTCGTTGATCGTCTTCGAGGCGAGGCTCTTCGGGTCGTCGTCGCTGCGCAGCGTGGCGTTGAGCCGCGCGATGCCGTCCTTCAGCCACTCGGCGGCCTTGGTCGCGGACACGTCGCGCGCCACGGCGAACACGCCCGCGACCGAGCCGTCGGCGTCGCGGAACACCGACGCGTTGTAGCTGACCGAGCGGATGGCCCCGCTCGCGTGCCGCATCTCGAGCGGGTAGTCGCGCACCCAGCCCTCGCGGAACGCCGTCTGGTAGCCGACCCGCGCGAGGTCGGGCGAGGCGAAGCGATCGACGAAGGGCGTGCCGATGAGCTGCGCGCGGTCGAGGCCGGTGGCCTGCTCGGCGGCTCCGTTGACGTCGGCGATGCGCCCGTCGGCGCCGATGGTCATGAGCGGGTCGATGCTCGCCTCGATGAGGCTGCGCGCGTACTCGTTGGCCTTGCGCGCCTCGCCCTCGGCGAGGCGGGTCGCCGTCACGTCGCGCGCGACGCCGAAGAGCCCGGCGACGCCGCCGGTCTCGTCGCGGTACACCGACGCGTTGTAGCTGACCGAGGTGATCTGGCCGTCGAGGTGGCGCAGATCGAGCGTGACGTCGCGCACGGCCCCCTCGCGGAAGCCTCGCTGGTAGGCGGCGCGCGCCTCGTTGGGCGCGGTGAACCAGTCGGCGAAATCGCTGCCGACGAGCGCGTCGCGGTGCGCGCCGGTCGCCGCGATCGCCGCGGCGTTGACGTCGGAGATGCGCCCGTCGACGCCGATGGTCATGAGCGGATCGACGCTCGCCTCGATGAGGCTGCGCGTGTAGACGGCGACCGACGCGGTGCGCGCCTTCTCGTCGCGCAGCCGATCGACCGACGCGCTCGACGCGAGGAACGTGAGCGCGAGACACGCCGACTCGCCCGCGAGGCGCACCCCGTGCTCGAGCCAGAAATCGGGGCTCCACAGGCCCGCGCGCTGCGCGATGACGCCCGCCACGCCGAAGGTGAGGCAGAGCACCAGCATCTGCAGGTCGTGGCGGCTTCGCTGCGCGTGGTAGCGCACGGCCAGGATCGCCGCGGCGGCGAGCGTGAGCACCGACGAGAGCACGCCGAGCAGCCACACCGCGGGCGAGGCCTCGCCCTCGAGCGCGAGCGGCGCCATGCCGCGCGTGGCGACCATGACGACGACGCCGAGCAGCGTGGAGGCCAGCGCGACGAGGGCCGGGACGCGCGGCCCGGTGAAGGCGACCTTCGTCTCGGGGAACCAGACGCGCAGGGCCAGGACGCCGAACAGCACCCCGCCGACGAGGTGCGACCAGACGAACGCCGCGTCGTCCACCCGCACCGACGCGTGGAAGAGGTCGAGCACCTCGGAGCCGAGCAGCGCGCACGCGAGCCAGCGAAGCTGCGACGAGCGACCGGTCTCGGCCGCCTGCATCACGAGCACGGCGACGATGATGCCGAGCGCGCAGCCGAAGACCTCGAAGGTCGAGTGAAGCTCGCTCGACGGCAGGCGCGCCCCGCCCGCAAGCTTGTGCAGCGCCGCGGAGACGAGCAGGGGAACGGCTATCGCCGCGACCGCGACGCCGACGAGCACCCCGGTCGCGGAACCGGTGGGCGAGAGGGGGGTGGGGGCCGTGGGGGCGTCGGGAGCGTCGGGGCGGGGCTGGGCCATGGGGATCGGTCGCTTCGGGGCGAGGAGCGTGGAGCGCGGTGAGCAGCAGACAGCGGGCGGGCGCGGGAGGGGGGGCGCCTGCGGTGCCGGGGAGGAGCGGTGCGGGGCGTGCCCGATGCTCGGCCTCGGCGTGGGCTCGCTTCTTGCGGCCTTCGAGAGAATTCGAGGATAGCTTGCAATCTCGCTGAATGTCCACTCTGCCCAAAGGAGTGCAGTTGAACTTTCTCCCGCCTTTTTTGGCCCCAGGCGGCGTCCGGGCGAGCGCCGACGGAGCGCCCCTCGCGGCCGTCGCCGCGGGCTTCCCCCGGCGCGAGACAGGGCGCGAAACCCCACCTGCGCTGTTTGCACCAGGGCCGGTTCGCGCTAGGCTTTCGGCCACGGCACGTCCCCGTCGACCGTCCGCGCTTCGCGCGGGCGCCCGCTTGGCGACGCGGCGTGCGCGGCATCCGAAGGGGTGCCGCTCCCATCTCTTGCCATCGCGGCCCCTTGCTCTCCAGCGCGCTCCGGCGCTCCAGCAGACCGCGAGCCACACAGGCTGATCCCGAATGTCGAACCCGAGCGTCCAGAAGCGCCAGAAGGAGCGCGTCCGCCAGGAGCGCCAGAAAGAAAAAGACGCCGAGCGCAAGCGCCGGCGCGAGGAGGCCGCGAACCGTCCGCCCGGCGAGCCCGGCGTCGACCCGGACCTCGAAGGCATCGTCGCGGGCCCCCAGCCCATCCCGGAAGAAGAGCCTTGATGCGCCGTCGCTTCGACGAGCGCGCCGTCCGGTCGGCCGAGCGCCGCGCCCGCGAGGACGCCGCCCCGCGCCTCATCGCCGCCGTGCCCAACCTCGAGAGCCTGCAGATCAACGTGCGCGAGCACCGCGCGGGCAACACCGTCGCCGACGCCACCTACGTGCGCCGCGTGGTCGTCCTGCACGCGCCAGCCATGTTCATCGTGCCCTGCGGCGAGCCCTCCTGCCGCGACGACCACGACCTGACCTCGTCGCTCATGCCGGGCCTGCGCAACGGCGCCACCCAGCTCGAGGGCGAGGACGACTGCCGCGGCACCGTGGGCAGCTCTCCCTGCCAGCGCGTCCTTCGCTGGACGGCCATCGCGGCGTACCGCCCGTAAAGCGGCCGTCGCGGCGTACCGCCCGTAAAACGGCGGCGGCGGCGTACCGTCCGTAAAACGGCGGCCGCGGCGTACCGCCCGAGACGCTGTCCGCGCGGCTCGCGCTGCCTCCCATTCCTACCGGCGGCCTCGCTCCGTGGGCGATCTTTCCCGGCGGCGGCCTCGGCTACCGTCGCCCCCCCGAGGCGCTCTCGGATGGCGCCCGCGCCCCCGACGTGCTAGCCTTTCGGCCTCGCGAACGTTACTGGCACTCGGCTTCACTGCTCTCTCGCTCAATAGGGATCGCGGAAGGTCGCCCGGCGACGAATCACGGCTCGGCAGCGAAGCATCGCTGCGACCATCTCCGAGGCTGCGGCCCTTCGTGGACGGATCACTGGAAGACGCGGATCCCGCGTCAAGCGCCGCGCAGAGAGAGAAGCCATCATGAGCACCCGCCTGTACGTCGGAAACCTTTCGTACCACTCGACGGACGAGTCCGTCACCCAGGCCTTCGCCAAGTTCGGTGAGGTCACCGAGGCCAAGGTCATGATCGACCGCGAGACGGGCCGTTCGCGCGGCTTCGCCTTCGTCGTGATGACCGACCCGAACGCCGCCCGCGAGGCGATCTCGCAGATGAACGGCGCGCTGCTCGACGGCCGCCCGCTCCGCGTGAACGAGGCTGAGGAGCGTCGTCCCGGCGGCGGTGGCGGCGGCGGTGGTGGCGGCGGCGGCGGCGGTGGCCCCCGCGGCGGCGGCGGCTCGCGTCGCTCCGATCGCAACGATCGCTGGTAATCCCCACACGCGGGGGCGGACGCGCGCGGCCACTCGCCGTGCCTCCGCCCCCGTCGTTTCCCCCGCACGGCCCCGCCGTCGGCTCCTAGCGGACCGGCCTGGCTGCGGCCTCTGAAAGGCTCGTTTCATTTGACGATTTTGCAGACTCCAAGTTCGACCATCGCATCGCTTCCCAGCTTTGAATCCCTCGGCGTAGCCGAGCCGCTGCTCCGCGCGCTGCGCGGGGCCGATTACCACACGCCGACCTCGATCCAGCTGCAGGCGATCCCGCCCGCGCTCGCCGGTCGAGACGTCCTCGGCTGTGCCCAGACGGGCACCGGCAAGACGGCCGCCTTCGCGCTGCCGATCCTCCAGCACCTCTCGAGCCGCCCCGCGCCCGTCCACGGGACGCGCCCGGTGCGCGCGCTCATCCTCTCCCCGACCCGCGAGCTCGCCTCGCAGATCGCCGCCTCGTTCGAGCGCTACGGCGTCCACACCGGCCTGCGCACCACCGTCGTCTACGGCGGCGTCGGCATCGGGCCCCAGGCCGCGACGCTCCGCCGCGGCATCGACGTGCTCGTCGCGACGCCCGGGCGCCTCGCCGACTTCCTGAAGCAGGGGCTCCTGTCGCTCGAGCACGTCGAGGTCTTCGTCCTCGACGAGGCCGACCGCATGCTCGACGACGGCTTCCTCCACGAGGTGCGCCGCATCGCCTCGCGCCTCCCGCGCAAGCGCCAGACGCTCTTCTTCTCGGCGACCATGCCGCAGGCCATCCGGCCGCTCGCCGACCAGCTGCTCTCCGACCCGGTGCGCGTCGAGGCGACCCCGGTCGCGTCGACCCCCGACACGGTCACGCAGTGCGTCTACTTCGTCGACTCGAAGAACAAGCGCGCGCTGCTCTCGCACCTGCTCGACGACGGCAGCATCACGCGGGCCATCGTGTTCACGCGCACCAAGCGCGGCGCCGACCGCACCGCGCTCCACCTCACCGACGCCAACATCGGCACCGAGGCCATCCACGGCGACAAGACGCAGGGCGCACGCGAGCGCGCGCTCTCGCGCTTCCGCGAGGGCCGTGCGCGCATCCTGGTCGCGACCGACCTCGCCGCGCGCGGCATCGACATCGCGAGCATCTCGCACGTCATCAACTTCGACCTGCCCGAGGACCCCGAGGCCTACGTCCACCGCATCGGCCGCACCGCGCGCGCCGGCGCGAGCGGGCGCGCCATCTCCCTGTGCAGCCACGAGGAGCGCGATCGGCTCGCGAGCATCGAGAAGCTCATCCGTCGTCGCGTTCCCACCGTCGAGCACCACCCGTTCGCGCCCACCGGGGCAGCGAGCGTGGTCTCGTCCGCACCTGCCCGCTCGGCATGGCGCGGACCTTCCCGCGGCAACGTCCGGCGCTCGTCCTGGAAGACGTGAGCTCCACCGCCCCCCCGCCGGAGAGCACCCTCGCACCCGCCCTTCACCGGGCGGCGCGCGACGCCGGTGCTGGTTGGGCGAAGTGGTGGTGCGAGCGCCTTCGGCGCGAGGGCCGCACGGTCGCCGGAGGCTTCCCCGGGACGCTGCCCGAGGCGCGCTCGCGCGTGCTCCAGCAGCTCGCCGCCGAATCCGCCGCTGCCGCAGCCGACGCCATGTCGCCCGCCGAGCTCGACGTCCTCGCCCGCGCCGCCTACGTCGAGGCGAAGAACGTCTGGCGCGCGAGCGCGGTCCCCGACGACGGGTACTGAGTCGCAGGCGAGCGCGGTCCCCGACGACGGATACTGAGTCGCTCGGCCTCTACTTCGACGCCAGGTCACCGCGCGCGACGCGCGCGGTGAAGCCGGCGCGCGAGCGCACCGCTGCCGACGTCGCAGCCGTTGGATGGCCCGCAGCCTTCCAACCGACGACTCCGCCGGCCAGCACGGCTGCGTCGTCGTGGCCGTAGCGCCGGAGCGCCCGCACCAGCTCGGCTGCGAGCTCGCCTCCGACGTGGTCGTACGCGACGACGAGGCTCGCGTCGTCGAGGCCCGCGTCCACCATCGCGGAGGCGAAGAGCCACGGAGGCGCGACGCTGCCCGCGGCGCTCCCCGTGGGGTCGCGCACCGCATCGATCGCGACGAGCACCGCGCCCGGGACCTCGCCGGACCGCTCCGCAGCGGCGTCGCGCGCGACGACGCAGAGCACGCGCAGCCGAGCGTCGTCGGCGTGGGCGACGAGCCACTCGGCCGACACCGTCGGCACACGCGAGGGCGCGAGCGTGAGCCGCCGGCTCTCGCTGTCGGTCGGAAGCGCCGGCTCGCCCCGGTGGACCGCGCGCACCGAGCGCGCGGCCACGTTCCGCTCGGACGAGCGCGGGGGGCGCGCGAGTCGCAGCGCTCCGCGCGAGCTCACGACGCCCTCGGCAGCTCGGTCGCGAGCGCGCGCAGGAAGGCCGAGCTGCATTTGCGCACGATGCGCACCTGCCGCGACGAGGCGCGCGCCTCGCGCTTCGCGACCTGCACGGCCGTGTGGCTGTTCACGTCGGTGACGATGACGACGAGCTCGCAGCGCTCGATCATGCGGCGAAGGCCCTGCGCGCCGCGCCCCCCCATGTGGCCGGGGTGGTACTCGAGGTCGTGGCCCAGCGCGTGGGCGATGCGGGTCAGTTCGGGTTCGGCGCGTTCGACGCCGCCGACGATGGCGATGCGCATGGGGCTCCGTTCGGGCTCGGCGGTCACGAGCCAGCAAGTTGTCCACGAGAACGACGGCCGCAAGGGGCGACCGCGCGCGAGGCGTCGGCCCGGTCGGCGTCGCTTCGGGTCCGGCGGGTCGCGCGGCGGCTCAGCGAACGCGCAGCGCTTGTCGGATACCGAAGGCCCTCCGGGCCTTGGTACAACGACGACAACACGCGAACATTCCCGGCACCACGAGCGTCACTCTAGACATCCGCCCGCCACCGTCAACTCTCTTTTGCTGACGGCGTCGCTTTTTTAGTGGACGCACCCCAGCCGGGGCCGCCCCGGCGCCTGGTCGTACGGGCAGCGGTCGCGGTCAGCGCGGCGCCGAGCGCGACCCAGGCGGCGCGATCTGCAAGGCGGCCATCTGCTGCATCGTGCGCTCGTAGCCCGCGGTGGAGCCGTCGAGGAAGATGACGTTGCCC
>CAITLX010000578.1 GCA_903893335.1 uncultured delta proteobacterium
CGCAGCTCTGGTGCTGCGATAGCGAGGTCTTCATCCCGCCGAAATCGTGGGACGTGCTGCGAAGGGGCGGAAGCTACGGTGACCCCGGCATTGCCGTCCCCCCATGGGCAAGGGACATGCAACGGACGACGTCGCGGGGCTCGCTCGACTGACGCATGGCGGAGACGAGGCATCCGTGTTCGGTGCCTCTTTCGAGGGCTGGGCTTGTCCGCTCGCGAGCGCAGCAATCGAAACGTGAAGTTCGCTCGGCGGACCTGGTGTGATGAGGTGCGCGGGGCCTAACGCACCGGTTCCGACCACGGCCGGAGCGGCACCATCCCAGCCGCCGAGTTACTCGGCGACGAGAATCTCGTCGACTCCCGGAATGCTACCAAGGCGTTCGCCGTCGAGCACGCTCCGCAACGCGCGACGCGCATGTTCGGGCAACTTGGGAGTGCGTAGATCGATCACGAGCGTCGTAGGGGACAGGCCTGCTCGGGCGAGGCCCTCAAGAGCTTCCCGGACGAAGCCCTCGGCGACTGCGGAATCGGTTGTGTCACGTATCGCACGTCGAGGTATCGCGGTTAGCGGATACTCCGGAAAGAGGGTGCCGACTTCGTCCCTGGCGTTGACACTCGACACAAAGAGGCTTCGCACGCCGGGAGGCACCCCGAGCGCTTCGGCGTGGACGGTTAGCATCGAGAAGCCTTCTTCAGCGAATATGAGGTAGTGCGGTGAGCTGGGGAGCGGAGAGAGATCGTGGAGCCAGCGAATAACCATGTGACATCCTATCACAGCGCGCACCGACTCAGTGTTGTGAGCTACGGCACGTAGGAAGCGCGAGCGGTTCGGTCGGAGCGTGGAGGCTGGGCCGCGCCGAGCGGATGCAACATAAGGCTACTTTCATCCGTGACCGGTTAACGGCGCTTCGCGTCTCCGAAAAGATGGATGATTTCGATCGGTTGCGAGAGGGTTGGCGCTTCGGGGTGGAAAGCGGGCCACCCCTCTGATCTCCTGCGGTTGTCGAAGCCAGAGGAGGAAAGATGGCCCGCGCACCAGGAAGCCACATTCGCAACGCGTTGACCAGCATTCTGTCGCCGCAGTTGATTCGCGGGATGGCGGCCCGCTTGGGCGTCGTGAAGCGACGGCGCAAGGTTGACGTCGTCGCGCTTGTCAGCGCTCTGGTGCTCGGCGCCGACCGCGGCGCCACCCGGTCGCTGGCGAGCTTGCGCCGGACGTACGAGTTGTCCACCGGGACGAGGCTGGCGGCCTCGGCGTTCTACGACCGGTTCACGCCGGAGCTCGCAGAGCTGATGCGCCAGCTCACGCAGCGGGCATTCGGCGAGCTGGCCGAAGGTACGACGAAGCTGAAGCGGGCGCTCGGCGCATTCGCCAAGGTGTACATTGCCGACGGGTCCGTCATCCGCCTCCACGATGTGCTCGAAGCCGACTATCCGTCCATCTGGACGAACCACATGAAGGCCAGCGCCAAGCTCCACGTGGTGATGAACGGCGCGACGCGCACGCCGGAGCTGCTCCGAATCGTTCCGGGCTCGCAGCACGACGTGACGCTGCTGACGGTCGGCCCCTGGTGCCGCGGCGCGCTGTTGGTGTTCGACCTGGCTTATTACCAAGGCAAGCTCTTCCGCAAGATTCTCGACATGGGAGGGCACTTCCTCTGCCGCGTGAAGAAGGATGCCAACTTCCTGATCACCGGAGCGGTATCGAACGAGTGGGTCGGTCGCAGGCACCGCGAGCTGCTCGCTACAATGGTCGGCCAGACGTTCGAGGCAGAAGTTGACTACGCCTACCGTCATATTCCGGAGCGCGACTACGCCTACCGACATATCCCGCTGAGGCTGATAGCGGTGTGGAACCACGACTCGCGGGCGCACAGGCTCTACCTGACGACTGTGAGCGCCGAGGCGCTTCCGGCTGACACCGCGGCTGCGACGTACGCGCTGCGATGGGAGATCGAGCTGCTCTTCCGAGAACTGAAGACGCAGCTGCGTCTGGGCGACATGCCCAGCGGCAACAAGGCCGCCACCGAAGTGCTGCTGTGTGCGTCCCTGCTCGCGCTCGCCATTGGCCGCAAACTGCTACGGGCCGTGAACCGCGGTATGGTCGATGTGCGGCGCGTGCTGCCTCCCGAGCGCTGGTCGGCACTGCTGCGGTCGGCGATGCCGGTCTTGCTCGAGGTCCTCGTGGGGCCGCCTGCTGCGAGACGGGCGCTGCTCCGGCGCCTCGATGCTATCCTTGGTTACGAGGGGAGTGACCCGAATCGCAAGCGTCTGCTCCTGCCACAGCGCGCCGAGGCCGGCCTGATCCGTGCCGCGTGCAGCGCGTAAACCGATCACGGATGAAGGCTACTTTATGCGATCCTGCGCCCCGGCGGCAAGCGTGCGCGGTGCACGTCACGCAGAAGTTCGCCCGAGAGCGCACTCCCAGTCCGATTTGGGGAGTCGCGCGTAGAGCCCCTGCATCGGCCCGTCGAGCTCACCTCCCGGAATCTTGCCGTCAAAGGCGTCGGGAATCGCCGACCCGTCCATGAGCCGCTGGGTGAAGGGCTTCGACGGTTCCTGCAGCGTCGGCGCGTTGAGCCAGTCGACCCTCACGACGGGCTTCGTCACGTCCGTGACGCACTGCAGGCGCTCGTCACGGCGCGTTTGCGCGACGCACTGCTTCGGAACGCACTGCGCGCTCGTCGTCGAGGCGCCGGCGTCTGCGAGGCTCGGGGTCGGGGCAGGCTTTGGCGCTGAGCGCGGTCAGGCGCGGCAATGTTGCGAGCGGAGCGAGGAGCGCGAGCGGGCCGAGGTCGGTCTCCTCGGAGCGAAGCGCATGCGGGCGTCGGCGGTGTGCGAGGGGGCCCGCGGCGGCGCTTCGGGGCGACGCCACCTCCGGCTGTCTTACGCGCGGTGACGGCGCGGGGGCAATGGGCGGCGCATCCGGCGACGCATGACGCGTCCGATGTCGGGCGCGGGCTGCGTCCATCCATCGACGCGCGCGTCGCGCGCCCTCGCCGGAGACCTCGATGACCCAGCCGCTCCCGATCCTCGACACCACGCTCGCCTCTCTCTCGATCCGCTGGGAGGTGCTCGGCGAGCGAGCGGTCGGCGGCGGCCGCGTGGTCTGGCTGCGGGTCGATCCCGGCGCGGCCCGGGTCCGCGTGCCCAGCGCGATCGAGGCGCTGCAGGTCGAGGAGACGGGCTCCGTCCCGCGCCTGCTGGTGCGCAACCCGCAGAAGCAACCGGTGCTGCTCGCCGGCAACCTCGTGGTCAAGGGGGGGTGGCAGACGCGCGCCATCGAGCGCTCCGTCGTGATCGCGGCCGGCGCGAGCGTGCTCGTGCCGGTCCGGTGCGTCGAGGCGGGGCGCTGGTCGCCCGAGAGCGCGGGCACCGCGCGCCGCTTCGGCGACGCGGAGAACCTCGGCATCTCGATGCGCCGACGCGCGCAGCGCATGAAGGGGGACGAGCTCCGGTCGTCGGGGCGCTACAGCGCGTCGCAACAGGGTATGTGGGCGAGCGTCACGGACGAGCTGCGCTCGAGCGGCGTCGAGTCCGGCACCTCGTCGTACACCGCGTGCCTCGATCAGGGGCGCGCGCGTGCGCGCCAGGCAGCCGACGAGGCCGAGATCGAGGCGCCGGCCGGGTGCAACGCCGCGCTGCTGGTGCCCAGCGACGGCGGCTGGTGGCTCGAAGCCATGCCCACGCCCAAGGCGTTCGCCAAGCGCCTGCAGCGCCTCCTGCCCGACCTCTACGAGGTCACGGGCGGCGCGCGCGGCGCGGTCAATGCCAGCGCCCTGCTCGAGGCCGTCTGGCGCGAGCCGCTCACGCTCCTGCCGCACCTCGAGGGCGCCCTCGGTGACTCGTTCGCGCTCGCTGCGCCCACGCACAGCGGTGAGGTCATCGTCCTGGGCGGCGCCCTCGCGCACGTCTCGATCGGCGCGACGGGGTGAGACGCGCACGACACGCGTCCGCGTCGGCGACGCGTCGGGAGCTACGATCGGACGCGCGCGCGGCTCAATCTGCGGAGCCGCACTCCGCGGGGTCGCTCAGCAGCAGCTCGGGCAGCGTCTGCGGGCCGCCGCTCACGAAGACGGTCGAGGAGCCCATCACGGTGAAGGTCTGCTCGCGATCGCCGGCCCAGGTGCGGTCGGGCGAGAGCATGACCGCGAAGCGCTGCTGGCCCGCGCGGACGATCGCGTGCACGACGTCGATCGAGCGCTCGACGCGCCCGGTCATGCGCACGCGCTGCCCGAGGCGCGAGGGCCAGGTGGCAGCCAGCGCATCGGGGGAGACGCGTGGCGCCAGCGGGCAGGGCTTGGCGGAGGCTGCGACGGCAGGCGCCGCGGACGCCCGCGGCGGCGACGGCGTTGCGCTCGGGTGTGCGACGGTGGGCTGCGCGGCGGGCGCAGCCGTGACAGCGGGAGGCTCGGCCGGCGTCGGCGCCGCGGTGGGCGCGGGCTCGGTGCGGCAGCCGACGACGAGCAGGAGCGCGAGGGTGGCGAGCGTCGTGGTCACGAGCTTGACCGGGGACACCTTGGGCGCGTCGGGGTCGTCGCAGCCCTCGGGGAGCCCGAAGAACCCGATGAACGAGCGCCGCTGCTGGTCGTTGTCGAGCTGGACGAAGACGCTTCGCGCCAGCTCCGGGAGGCGCCGGATGCGCGCGGCGATGTCGGCCCACTTGCGGCCGCGATTGGGCGTGTCGAGGCACGAGCGGCAGTAGCCGTCGTCGAGCCGCGCGCGCTGGTCGCACGCGGGGCAGCGACCGATGCGGGGGCAAGGCGGGGCGGTGGAGTCGCTGAGGTCGGCCATCGTCTCGATGGACGCGCCGAGCGGGCTCGTCCTGACACGAGGGCCGAGCGGGGCTGAGACTGCGCGCCGTCGCCTCACAGTCTTCCCCTCTCGCCCATCATCCGCTCGACCAGGCTCTTCACGTGCGGCCTGGCCTCGAGCCACCAGGGCTCGCATTCGGCTCGGCTCTTGCCAAACGTGCGCTGAAACCAGCGCTCCGATTGGTCGAACCACCGCTGCTTGACGAGCCCGTTGACCCAGGCCGACTCGTAGGTGAACCAGAAGTCGCTCAACATCTCGCGGTCGCCGAGTACCGGGTGTCCCTGCAGGGTGGTCTCGACCAGCGTCGTGAGGACGTCTTTGCCAATCCGCGTGTGCATGTCGAGGCAGTACCAGTCGAGTTGCTGCGGCGTGGGGTCGGCGAGCACGCCCTCGACCTCGCGCACCTCGTCGTCGGTGAGCGGCGGCGCGAACGTGCCGCCGCGCAGCACCGCGAGCGCGAGCACGTCGGCGATGATGTCGATGTCGCTGACGAACCTGAACCCCCCTGCGGCCACCCGAGCGCGCCCCGCCCTGACGATTCGTTCCCAGTCGGCGACCCCGCGCTTGACGCCGACCGCCTCGAGGTCCGCCCAGAAGGCCGCTTCGGCCGGATTCGGCGCCTTGAGCCCCCAGAGCACGTGGCGGCCGACTTCCTGCTCGTCCCCAGCCTCGAGCGCCTCGCGCAAGGCGCCAGGGCGGCCGGGAGGCGACCAGGTGTCGGCATTGTCGGCCTCGCGGACGACGCCGTAGAGCCCCTCGGCGTCCTTGTCCTTCGGCCCTGCGGCGAGGCGCGCAACGGCCATCGCGACGCGTCGCACGTCGGCCTCGTCGAGCGCCCTGGCGCCCCACCCGAGCTCGGCGCACATCGCCATGCCGTCGCACTTCGCCCAGCCGGCGTCCTCGGCCACGAGCACCGGAAACCGGCGCA